>CANHMJ010000012.1 GCA_947461805.1 Burkholderiaceae bacterium | reverse complement strand
GAGGTCCTCTTGCTCCATTAAGCCTTTGAGCTGATTGCGCTCACACCCCAGTCCAATCACTAAAGCAGCCGCAAGATTGGGGTGCCTGGCATAACCAGCCATCGTGCGACGAAGCAATTGCATGGGCTCACCGGTCATTTCCATACCGCAACCAATCGAGTGACTAAATGCCACAACGCCATCTACATTGGGGTACTCAGCTAAACGCTCGGGTGTAAACCATTCTGCAATCTTATTGACTACCGTTGCTGAACAATTGACCGTGGATAAAATGCCAATGAAATTACGCGTACCTACTTTGCCGTTGGCGCGCACATACCCCTCAAAGGTGGCACGTTCCGATTCTGGTAATAGAACGGTTGGTTTAAATTCGCTGGCGTAGGCGTAGTCCCGATCAAATTCTTTGAAGTCGGTATTGTGGCCATGCACCATAGTGCCCGGCTCAATGTCCACATTCGCAAAGCCAACGGTGACGTTGTACTTCAGAATGGGCCCCCCTTTTTTTATTGGCATAGCCGCAATTTTATAGCCCGCCGGCACTTGACTGCGGCTAGTGAAATGCTCACTTGGAACTTCCGTGCCAATGCCCACATCTACTCGGGCTACGACGACGTTGTCATTCGGATGCAAGCGAATAACAGGGCCAATGAGGCGCTTTTCAGAAATTTCAATCATGGTATTTTTACCTTATTCCATTTGCAATACATCAAATGCCGCTTTGAGTCTGCGCGTGTATTGTGCGTTTGTCGCCTTACTTTCTTCGGGACTCCATTTGCGAAAACCTTCCCCCGCCTTGATTCCAGTTTTCCCCTCTGCCATTAGCTTCGCTAAGCTGGGAGGAATGGCATCGATATTCGAGAGTGAAGGATAGATTTCCTTTGCGGCATTGGCCATGCCGTCCCATCCAGAAATTTCCTTCTGCGTCATTGGACCAACCGCTGCATAGCGAAAGCCAAAACTGTAACGCACGGCATCGTCAATATCATCGGGGGTCGCTATTCCAGCATCTACTAAAGCCAGCGCTTCACGCATGAGCGCGTGCTGAATACGGTTTGCTAAAAATCCGGGGATATCGCGTTTCACGAGCACGGGTTTTTTATGAATCGATTTATAGAGTGTGCATACTTGCTCTGCGAGCGACGGATCGGTTTTTTCGCCCAGCACAATCTCAACCAAAGGAACAATGTCCGCCGGCATAAAGTAATGTGCCCCCATCATGCGAGCGGCTGTTGGGAGGCCTTCGGCAATCTTGCTAATCGGAAACCCCGAACTATTGCTGCCAATCGGAATATGGGATGGTACGCGCTGATCCAGTGACTTAAAAATAGCCTGTTTAATGGTTAAATTTTCGGTCACCGTTTCAATCACCCAAACGCAGTTATCCCATGCATTCCAGGTATCGATTAATCCAGTCTGGTGATGCATTTCGGTTGACCCATTGCCCTGGCTTAAGGCAAGACCCTTTGTGAGGCAGGAATTGGCCTTTTCTATGCTTCTGCCTAAAATGACCACAGAATACTGCTCAGCTATAAATCCAGCCGCAATACCGGCAGCCATTGTCCCTGTGCCTATAACGACGATCTTTCGCATGCCGCTCCTCTTTGGGTAATGTCATTACCTACACAAATAGCCGATATGTAAATAAGATCATTATTATGATGTTTACCTATTTTAATAGACTGGTTATGCATGAGTAGCGTAAAAGAGGATGTAAAAGATACTTGGCTCGGTCTGTGTGAGGCCGTTCAGGATAAGTGGGGTAATTTTGTTCAGTTTCTGCGTGAAACCTGGCCATTGCTATTGCTGTTGTTTGCCGGATTAATGCTCGTGTGGTGGCTAGCAGATCCACCCCCGCCCAAGCGGATTTTGATGGCAACTGGCACTGAGGGCGGTTCTTATCAGATGCTGGCTAAAAAATACGTCGACTATTTTGCAAAAAAAGGCGTCACTTTAGAGCTGGTTCCTTCTCGTGGCGCCCAAGAAAACATAGCGCGGCTAAGTGATCGAAAAGACCCCGTTCAAGCAGGGTTTGTTCAGGCAGGTATTTATAACCCAAATGGCATAGCTGGTATTGTGTCGCTGGGCAGTGTCGCCTATGAGCCGCTTTGGTTCTTTTACCGAGGGCCGGCGCTGGAGGCTTATGATTTTCAGCTTCAGGGAGATCGCTTAAAGAGGCTCTTAAATAGGAAGACCTCGATTGGGGACGTCGGTAGCGGAACGCATAGCCAAGCCCTGCATATTCTGAAGGCATCTGGTTTAGAGCAATACATCCCTCAATTTCTGACATTGTCTTCGGCGGAGGGAGTTAATGCCTTATTGCTCGGTGAGATTGATGTCCTTTTTTTAGTCGATCAACTTGAGTCACCTAACATTCAAAAATTATTGAACGACCCCAATCTGAATTTGATTGGGTTTAGTCGTGCTGAAGCCTATACCCGCATATTGCCGTACCTCGAAATTCTGACGGTACCTACAGCCAGCTTTAGTTTGATTCGGGATTTTCCGCCGCAGACAATTCAATTGTTATCCACTACTACACAGCTATTGGTTGATGACCGGATGCATCCAGCCTTGCAGTACTTATTCTTAGAGGCTGCCGAAGCGATCAATGGCAAGCAATCCTTCTTTGCTAAGCGCGGGGAGTTCCCCAAGTTTAATCGTTCTGCATTTCCAGAGAGCGACGTGGCCGCACAATTTGAAAAGAGCGGCGTCCCGACAGTTATGAACTACTTGCCATTTTGGGTGGCTGAATTTGTTCATCGGATGTTTATTTTGGTCGTTCCATTTTTAGCATTTGCCTATCCGATCGTTTCTAGCTTGCCGAATTACCGGAACAAGCGTGTGCAGGTTCGTATTAACAAAATGTATGGCGCCCTCTGGACTTTTGAGCAAGAGTTAGCGACTGGATTTGATCCAGGTCAATGCGACGCATACATAAGCAAGATCAATCAAATGGAGGCCGATGCGCTGAACATGAAGGTGCCAAAAAAAATGGCCAGCGATTACTACAGCTTACGCAGTAGCATGGACTATGTCCGCAATTGCCTGATCCGCGGTGAGCGTCCTTACCTCGCTACAGCCAGAGCCTCATCGCCTAACAAGACGGATGTGCAGCTGTAGATTGCTACTTTTTGTCACTCCACAGCGCGCCACCAGTGGCCCAATTCTCTTTGGTGATATCCGTCAAGATGATATCAACCGTTTCGACTGAGCAGTTGAGGGTTTCGCAGGTTACGCGCGTTACCGCTTCAACGAATTGACGTTTTTGTTCATGAGTACGACCAGCGAACATTTGAACATTAATTGTGGGCATGGCATTTTCCTTTTAGGTAAAAATTCAGGTAAAAAATGGGTTTCATTTACTGTTTGTAGCTAGGGTCAATTCGATCGAGTTTGCGCAGTAAAGCAGGCCACTCGAGCGCACCTTCTTCCGCGCCAAAATCGTGCAGATCGGCTGCTGCCTTGGTAATGATTGCGGGTTCGGGTGTGATTAGATTGGGGCTGCTTAATGCCGCTACTTGAATTTCACAGGCTTTAATCAGCGTGGCCATCACCACATACGCTTCGGCAATCGTGCGGCCTACGGTGAGCGTGCCATGGTTACGCAATAGCATGGCAGGGTAACTTCCCAGGTCAGCAACTAAACGCACTCCTTCGGATTCGGTCAGCGCCAAACCCTCATAATCATGGTAGCCAAGGTGTCCCATAAAACGCATGGCGTGTTGCGACAAAGGCAGAAGTCCGTCGCGCTGAGCGGAGACAGCGATTCCAGCGGTGTTATGCAAATGCATCACGCATTGGGCGTCGGCACGCGCTCGGTGGATGGCGCCATGAATAGCAAAGCCGGTCGGGTTCACCATGCCAGATTGATGGGGTAGCAATTCCCCTTGTACATTGACTTTGAGCAAACTAGAAGCGGTGATTTCGTCAAACTGCATACCAAACGGATTGATCAAATAATGTTCAGGCTCCCCCGGAATGGCGGCTGAGATGTGCGTATAAATCAGATCATCCCATTGATTCAGTGCGCACAAGCGATAGCATGCAGCTAAGTGCATACGGGTGACCGATTCAGGGCTATCGGAGGGGAGGGGTGGCATAGGGACTATTCCATTTCGGATGAATTCCTATTCTATAGCTAGGCCTCAATTTACTACTCCAGGACCTATTTTGACCAATTTTTAGCGGTATCATTTAATAATTAATACGACCATGAATGGGATGTGTGCAACATGAAACCCTACGATCACCCCTTAAGGCAGGTGCTTCACGAAGAGGTGCATTCCAGGCCGCCGGTAGCGCAGTGGCCAAAAGAACGTATTTTGTCGCAGGCATTCTTGTTGGATGCACAGTCGCGTCAGTTGCAGATCAATTGGATTGAAAGCTTATCTAAGGCTTTTCAAAGCAAGGGCAATACCAGTCAAGATCACTTTTTTAGATCAATCGAATTATCTGCTGCCCCTGAGCGCATTATTATTAAATGGGAGCTGCATGGGGAGTTTGCGACCATTGCGGCGATTGTGCAGCAAAGCGCTCCAGTAGATAAACCGCTCATCCAAACGCGCCATGCCATTTTGGATCGCCTCAATGCGGTATTGCAAAAAATGGCTTGCCCATCCATTGATGCAGCTGGTGGTCAGCGTATTACGGCGATTGATATTGCCTTTGAAGACCGCAGCCTCTTTAATGATGCAGAAGAAGTGTCTGCTATCTTTAATGGCAATACGCTGTTGGGTAGCTACATCATGTCCAATCGACGGGCGCAGCTTTGGACTGACCTCAACTTAAATGAGGATGGTTTTATTTCCTATTACGTGCCCCACCATACCTTGGGCTCGCGTCAAGCCGGACGAGTAGCGCGCCGTATCACGGAAGTAGAAACCTATCGCATGGCGGCAATGCTGGCCTTCCCAGTTGCCAAGGGCTTGTCCTTGCCGCTACGCAATGCTGAGTCCGATTTAGCCCAGATGTCGAAAGAAATTGCCCTGTTGCAAACCGACTCGGGCAATCAGTTAAAAAAGAACGGTGAATTTTTATCTGAGCTCTCTCAGCTTGCATCGAAAACAGAGCAATGGATTTCTGAGTTTGGTCTGCGCTTTACCGCTGCGGAAGCTTACAGTCAATTGGTGAATAAAAATCTAGCCGAGCTTAATGAAGAGCCGATTCCTGGCGTTCAGACCTTGGTTGAATTTATGGATCGGCGCTTTCAGCCGGCCATGGGCACTTGCCTTTGGACACAGCGTCGCCTCAAAGAGCTGTCGGATCGTGTGTCGAGAACAACCCAAACCTTGCGCACGCGGATTGAGTTCGTCAATGAAGAACAAACGCAGGCTTTGTTAGCCAGTATGGATAGACGGGCAAAGCTGCAATTGCGAATGCAAGAGACGGTGGATAGCTTATCGGTACTCGTCCTGACCTATTACTTTGTTGGGCTCCTGTTCTATGTTGCCAAAGGCGGCAAGGAAGCTGGCCTGCCGATTTATCCGGAGATAATCGCTGCCATTGCGGCGCCGATTGTGGCCGCACTCTTTTTTGTTATTAGCAAACGCCGCCGGGCGCGCAATGCGCGTAATGCAATTTCACCTTAGGGCCTATCAACCCCAATAAAAAAGGAGCTTACGAATAAGCTCCTTTTTTAGTTTCGGCATCTAGCCGAATTAACTGCCATTACGCCAAGCTATCGGCCCAGATATTGCGAGCCCAGCCCCAGGCATAAACGCCTTCTAGGGTGGTTGGCTCTGCTGAGAGGCCGCCCGAACCCGGAACGGTTCTGAAGGTCTTCTCCGCTGCGTTGTACTGGTGCACGCTGGCGACGTGAACTACTTCCCTCGCATTCACAAAGCTGTAGCAGGTGTTGGTTAGAACTGGAGCAGGATTAACTTCCCAGCCACTCAGCTCAGCAACAATAGCTGCTGCTGTTACCTTGGCATGTGAATTGGCCATATGGCCAGACTTTGGCATCAGCGGCGCAATCTGAATTGCATCGCCAATTACGTGCACATTCTTCGCAGCGGTTGACTCAAAGTTAATGTAGTTCACATTAGCCCAGCGCCCGTTGGAGTTGGCGATACCCGACTTAACCGCTACATCACCGGCACGCATTGCAGGAAGAATGTTTAAGACGTCAGCTTTCACATCATCTTGCACATCAAACTTGATGGTTTTGGTTTTTGCATCGACTGCAACCGCATTGTGCTTAGGACGGTATTCGATCATGCCGGCGTATTGCTCAGCCCATACTTTCTTGAAGAGACCGCCTTTGGAGATCACATCCTGATTGGCATCCAAAATCAATACCTTGCCTTTAGGATTATTTGCCTTCAGGTAGGAGGCAACTTGGCAAGCGCGCTCGTAGGGGCCAGGAGGGCAGCGATAGGGTGCCTCAGGGATGGTGATGGCAAATACACCGCCTTCGCGCATCGCAGCTACTTGGTTGTGCAGGGCCACAGTCTCGGGACCCGCTTTCCAGGCTTGCAAAGTAACACCAGCTTGATTAGCTTGCGCTAAACCTTGAACGCTATCCATCATCAAGCCAATTCCGGGCGAGAGGACGACTTTATCAAAGCGCATGGATTTGCCGGAAGCCAGTTGTACGGTTTGCTTGGCAGCATCAATATTAATAACACTGTCTTTAATAATCTTGATGCCATGGCGCTTACTTAGGCCATCATACGAAACCGTTAACTCCGATAGCTTGCGCGATCCGCCAATAACCAGATTAGACATTGGGCAGGAGATAAATTCAGGATTCGGTTCAATGATGGTGACGCGTGCGGTGTTGTTGGAGAGCAGGCGCAGGTATTTCGCAGCGGTAGCTCCGCCGTAACCGCCACCAATCACGAGGATCTCGGCTTTTTGTAAATTAGCTGCACGGGCAGGACCGGATAAGCCGGTCAATAAACCCAAGGCCGCAGCACTTTGGCCCATAAAATGTCGACGATTCATAGTCATCTCCTTATTTCTTGCCAAGTTGGTTGGCAATGATTTGCAGTTGTTCATCGGTATAACCCTTAGCCAGCTGATGCATGATGGTGCCTTCGCGTGCGCCCGATTTATACGCTTTCAGGCTGGCAAGTATCTGCTCGCTGGATTGGTTATTAATCAGCGGCATACCGCCTTCAGGAACGCCTTTGCCATCAGTGCCATGGCAGTTTGCGCAGGTGGCGGCAAGACTACGGTGATACAACTTCGTTGCATCGGTATTTTGTGCCGCAGCGAATAGGCTGACTTGCGACAGGCCTAAAAAGACCGCGAGTCCTAAGCCAAGTTTGCGTAGGGTGATGTGCATTTGAATGCTCTCCATTATGAAAAAATTAAAACAAGCGCTATTTACATCTAGATTACTATCTTAGTAGCAATTTAGAGTTAAAAAACACTTCCTTAGGACTGTTTTTTTATATTGTTGCAACTAATTAATCTAAGCGCCTGCAGGTTTACCCTAATTTATTGGGGATTTTCTTAAGCCTTATAAAATAGCGTGATGCGTAGCCAGACCCCCCTTCGTTTTCTCCTTCTGATTCTGGCCTTAGCAATCCTGACCTACTGTTTTGCCCTTGATAGCCGCTTTGCGCCTAAAAATGGCGATGAGTATGTTTATATGCACATTGCCCGCATCACCGCTGACTTAGGGCAGTGGCTGCCCTTGCAGTCGGAGATGGAGGCCATGCGCAATACCAAGCCGCCACTGGTCTTTTGGCAGGGGATTGCCAGTACAGACTGGGCCGCCCATTGGGGCTTGCTGGAGTTACGCTGGCCCAGCGTTTTGTATACCGGCTTAACGGCACTGCTTCTGTTCTTGGCAGTGGCGCGCTTTTCTGGAAAAGCCCAGACTGGATTACTTGCCGCTGTTGTGTGGTTATCCTTCTTTGCAACCTACCGCTATGGACGTCCTTACCTCACCGATCCTCCCGAAGTCTTTTTCCTGAGCCTGCCTTTTTTTGCATTGCTGTATTGGGGTCGCGCTGCATTTGACTCTTACGTCCTCTTTCCGCTGTTTGCTGCAATCAGTATTGGCTTGGGACTCTTGTATAAATCCTTTGCCTACGTATTGCCCGCCTGCTTTTCATTACTGCTCTGGTACGGATGCTGGCGTGAGTGGCGCCTCATCGAGGTACTAAAGTGTGATCTGTATAAGCTCATCCTGATTGGCTTGCTGTCGCTGGGTATTTTTGGCTTGTGGTTTGCGCTGGACCCTAACCCTGAAGCGATTTGGCGTGAGTTTGTTTTGGGTGAGAACGCGGGCAAGTTTGGCGCGCGTACTAGCAATTACTTCTTGGATTTTATTCGGGGAGGCGACAGCATTTGGCTACTGCTGCTGACAACCATCGCCAATGCCGGCCTCTTTGCTTTTGTCTTGGTATCGCTGGGCTGGCAATCGTGGCGTGAGCGCACCGTTACTGATATCGAAGAGCGCCTATTGTGGCTTTTAGTCCTTGCCTTTTTGATTGTGTTTAGTTTGCCTAGCCAGCGTTCAGGGCGTTATCTGCTGCCGGTGATGCCAGCCCTTGCCGCATTAATCGCGCTGCATTGGCAGCGCCTACCCTTGTGGGGATTTCGGATTGCTTTAGCGCTCCAGTTCATTATCTTGTTGGCCCTTGCTTGGGTCAGCCTTCATCTTGAGGGTGGAAACTGGGCTAGCCCACTGCTATGGCAATACTCGCTTTGGCATTGGCTCTTGCTTGGTTCCGGTATTGCGCTGGTGGCATGGGGATTTATCCAGACCAATAAAGCGAAGCTCATGGCATTAGCCACTTGCTTCATTTGCTACTTGGCTCTGAATACTGGACTTGCTCCACTTGAAGGGGCAATTGGCCGTTACGATTCACAAGCGATTGCGCGTGTCCAAGATCAGCTGGTTGCGGTGCCGTGTGATTTCCGGGCCAAGGATGAGGAATACCGTTTATTGCTGCCGGGTGCACGCCTACAGGGCTATCCAGCCAGCGAGGCCGCTCATGGTGCTGAATTAGCAAAACGGTATCCGTATTTCACGGCCTATTCACCACTAGGTGTGTCGCCAGTATTCTGCGATGACTGCCAAGTCTTGGGCAAGCGCATGGAGATGCGCGCACGCCATAGCCAAGAGGAGATTGTGGCTATTATTCGCGGCGAGATGGGACAATACCTCTTCGTGAACGAATACCTTATCTACTCTCCATCGGCTGTAGCAACTGCCTCACCGGATGCTTGCCGATGATGCGCATTGCGAGTTTATGTATCTTGGCCTTGGCTGCTGTTGCCGGCTACATTCAGATAGATAGTCGCTTGCCATGGTCCCCATTTGCAATGCCGGCAGCAATCGAACCCGAACTACGAGTGCCCGAAGTTGCTGCACCAGTGGTAGGAAAAAAGCCGCAAATCACTACGCAAGTCAGTATTCCTGAGCCGCGAGCCCAGTTCATTCCTGAGACTGCAGCGCCGTCGGTCCATGCGGGTTCTGCAATCCTTTTAAATGACGGTAATCTGCGTGCATTTTGGTTTGCCGGATCTAGAGAGGGCGCTAGCGATGTCGTGATTCAATCGGCTGTATTGGATACCAAGGCTGGCAGTTGGAGTAACCCAGAAGTAGTGCTTGACCGGGTTGCTGCTGAAAAGGGTTTATCGCGTTACATTAAAAAACTCGGCAATCCTTTGCCGGTACGTTCAAGCCAAGGCAAATTGCAACTCTACTTTGTCACGGTTTCAGTGGGCGGTTGGGCCGGTAGCTCCATCAGCTGGATAGAGTCAAGCGATGAGGGCATGAGTTGGTCGAGTCCGCAGCGCCTCATCACCTCGCCCGCGCTGAATTTAAGCACCTTAATTAAGGCTCCTGGATTTGACTTTAGTGACGGCACCCTGGGTTTGCCGGCATATCACGAGTGGATGGGTAAGTTTGGGGAGTTGATTCGGATTGATGGCGGCCGCGTGATCGATAAGCGCCGCATGAGTTCCGGCCGCGCTTTATTGCAACCCATCGTCTTTATTGATTCCCCTGAAAAAGCCGTAGCCTACTTTCGGCAGGCAAGGTCGGCAGGTCCGCCCCGCATTGCAAGTGCGCTGACCGAAAACGCGGGTCAATCATGGGCCAATGGAATTGATTTGGATTTGGCCAATCCCAATGCCGCGATTGCAGGCTTGCAGTTATCCAATGGTGATCGCCTCATTGCGTTGAATGATTTGGAGTCAGCACGCCATCGCCTCGTATTAGCAATAGCAACTGCCGGAAGCAGTAATTGGAATGTGATTGCGGAACTGGAGAGCGATCAAACGTTGATCAATGGCCTTTATCGCGAATTTTCCTACCCCTCTTTATTACTGGGTGCGAATGGGGAAGTGCATCTCATCTATACCTACGATCGTAAAAAGATGAAGCACATTCAGTTTGACCGCCGCTGGATTGAAAGTAAAAAGAATCAGAAAGGAAGTTCGTAATGCTTTCGAACTCGGTGATGCAAATCGTTGCGCTAATGGAGATTGCAATTAGTTCTGCAATCGTATTGGTATGCCTTACGCAGACACTGTTTTTTAAAGCGGAAGGTACTGTACGGATGGTGGCACTTCGGGCGCTCGTTTGTTTTATGCTGGCCAACTTCTTGTTCTGGCCGGTGTTCACTCTGTTCTCGCCACTGGAGTTGCCCCTGGCCGCTTACGTGCGGGGCTTTACAGGTGAGCTGAGCATCACCTCGATGCTCCTTTTGTGGACGGCTTATTTTTCACCAAAAGAAATCCACGTACCTCTAGTCATGAAGGTTTGGATTGCCCTTGCGGCGATTATTTTTTATCCGCTTGCTTTGGGCGTGAGCATGCTTGATCCCTACGCTTGGGGCTATGGCTCATTCACCTTATTGGCTGCGGTGATTGCTACGGCTTTGCTTGCGTTGCTTGCTGGATCGAATTGCATTGCGATTATTTTAGGACTGGCTATTTTGGCGTGGACGGCAGGGTGGCATGAGTCTGCCAATCTATGGGATTACATCTTGGATCCCTTTTTAGGCGTATGGGCGGTTGGCTCACTGATTCGATCTGCGTGGCGGGCGCGTGCCGCACGGGCACATACGGGATACCTCTTCCGTAAGGGTTAAATAAAGCAAGGGATGGGCATAAAAAAACCAGCGACGCATCGCTGGTTTTTGTTTTTCCCACGGAAATAAAATCCGCTGACTATGAAAATGCTTAGTCTGGAATATTCGCTTTACGAATCACAGGACCCCATTTATTGATCTCGCTATCGAGGTGGGTCTTGAGGCCGTTCGCACTAACTTTGTCCATTGACACAACGTCAATATTCGAATCAGCCAAACGCTTCTTCACATCCGGATCGTTCAACGCAGCTTTGAGGGCAGTATTGAGTCTGGTTTGGATAGCCTGTGGAACATTCTTAGGTGTGTACATGCCATGCCATACCTTTACTTCAAAGCCTTTTAAGCCAGCCTGATCCAAGGTTGGAACGTCTGGAAGTGCGGACAAACGCTTCGGTGTGGTGGTGCCGTATACCTTGACGCGATTGTCTTTAACAACGCTGATCGTTTGGGTTGTTTGATCGCACAACAAGTCGATCTGACCGCCCATCAAATCGGTCAATGCTGGACCGGTGCCTTTGTAAGGAATGTTCGTCAAGCGCACGCCCAAACGGCTTTGGAACATCAAACCGCACAACTGCGATACTGCGCCAGGACCAGCATTACCCATGGTTACTTTATTGCCGTTGGCCTTAATATAGGCCTCGAGCTCTTTATAGTTGTTGGGTGGGAAATTCTTGCGCGCTAAAAGGAGCATAGGCACATCAACCACTTGACCGATGTACTCAAAATCGACGAGCGGATCGTATGGCAGCTTGTCGTACAGCGCTTGTGCTGTAGCCATGCCCATGTGGTGCAGATAAATGGTGTAACCGTCTGGTGCAGCGCGCGCTACTTTAGCGGAAGCTACTGTGCCGCCGGCACCGGGAGCATTCTCAACAATCACGGTGGTACCCAAGGATTTGCCCATTGGAACAGCAAGTAAGCGGGCTACGATGTCAGTAGGGCCGCCAGCTGCGAACGGAACAATTAGGCTAATTGGCTTGTTATCAGGCCACTTACTTTGTGCAGTAGCAACGTTGCTACTAATTAATGCACTGGCGCTGATGATGGCAGCAAATCCAGCTAGTACGGTTTTCTTGAATTTCATTGGGGTCTCCAGTTTTTTAATGCCCTGTGATTTTGCCATTTCCGTTATCTACTGGGGCATTAGTGTTTACCAGCAAGCACCAACAGACGTTTGGCCAAAAGAACGACGGGACGGTCAATCATACGGCCGTTTAGCTTCACTACCCCACCTTTCGAGGCTTTATCGGCTTCAATCACTTGATTTGACCAGCGCAACTCCTCCTCGGTGGGTGTAAATGCCTTAGAAACGATAGGGACTTGCGCCGGATGAATGCAGAGCTTTCCACCAAAGCCGAGCCTTTTTCCCCGCAGTGCATCGGCAGTAATGCGGTCGATATCATCGGTTGCGGTAGTGACGCCATCTATGGGCGGGGCTATTTCAGCGAGGCGCGAGGCCAAGACCAGCTGAAAGCGCGCCACTTGTAATTCAGTCTCTTGTGCATCGCACACCATACCAAGATCGGCTTGCAAATCAATGTTACCGAGTGCCAAGCGAATCACTTGCTGGGCACTGGCGATTGCATCAATCTGTTGTAGACCGCGTGCGGTTTCAATCATGGGGATGATGGCGGTAGCGGGCAAGACCTCTGCCGCACCATTAATCTGGTCAATCGATTCACTTTTGGGAATAAGTAAGCAAGCAATATCAAGTTCTTCTGCCAGCATTAGGTCTTCGCCATAAAAGCGCGTACCGGGTGCATTCGAACGAATCACAATACGCTGGCGCTCCTCAGATGAAAAACCAGGCCATGCTTTCTGAATAGCCGAGCGAGCCGCTGCTTTATCTTCTTCCGCTACGGCATCTTCTAAATCAATGATGATGGCGTGGGCGCCGCTACCCAGGGCTTTGGAAAATCGCTCGGGCCGATTACCCGGAACAAATAAAAAAGTACTGGCATAGCCAATGGGATTATCAATCGGGTTCATGGCATTCATGTTTGTGGACTAAGAAAAAAACCGACCTTGGTTTGATTACGGATATTCCACAGTGCATCGATCGCGCTGGTCATCTCAAGTGGGGTAGCGCCGCCACTGAAGGCCGCTAAGCGCAATGCCTTATCGGTAATCTCAGCGCGCGATAGCGTATTGCCAGGATCACCCTTGGGCTCATCGACACGGCCATGCAATTGGCGTCCGTCCTTCAGAGTCACGGTTACCTTACCGATCCAACTCTTGGGGTAGGCCGCATCAATCTCAGGATCGAGTTCCATCGTGACCCGATCGCGCAAGGCACCGATTTCAGGATCGCTAAAGTGGTCGGCAAATTCCTGGAGGCCCGCAAATTGATAATGCGCAATGATCGCCAGCACCGTGCCCATCGAGAACTTCGATTGGTGCACAGTGGCAGGATGGGTAACTGGACCTAAGACATCAATCGCCCCTTGGTGGACATGCGTAATGATGCGATCAATATCCTGCGCCTGAATGCGATTCGACTGCATTGTATGTAAGAGCGCATCGGCAGCAGGGTGGGTATGGCGGCAAGAAGCATGGTACTTAAAGCTAGTCTCTGCGCTCGCCCAACGCTCGCCGAGGCGATCAATCAGGCAGTTGGAATCGGCGTCGCTTGACATTCCGGCGGCTAGGCCCTGCTTGCCTTCCAAGATGTGCTGCGCTCCAGTAAATCCTGCTTGCGCCAGGTAGGCAGACATCAATCCGGTTCCGGCGGCATGTGCGGTGTGCAGTTGCTTCGAGTCTGCAGCGTCGCGCAAGAATTCCCAAAGACCGGCGGATTGGGTTCCGGCGGAACCAAATGCGTGCAGCATTTGCTCTGGACTGAGTTTTAGAAGATGACCCACTGCAGCAGCCGATGCTAAGGAGCCTGCAGTGCCGGTGGTGTGAAATATTTTGTAGTGGGAGCGACCCAAAAACTCACCCACGCGAATACCGACTTCATAACCCGCTATTGCCGCCGTCAGAAACTCAGTGCCCGAGCGGCCGAGTGCTTGGGCACAGGCCAGTGCAGGAGAGAACACGACGGTTGCTGGATGAAATACCGAGCTATTGTGTAAATCGTCTTGCTCAACCACATGCGATGCCGCCGCATTGGACATTGCTGCTAAATAGGGACTACTGCTGCTGCGGTGAACCAAGATTTCCGATGGGCCGCCACTTGGCCCCATTTGTTCGGCAAAGCGGGTCAGGATTTCGACTGGGGCAGCGCCTTTACCGGCAACGGCAGAGCCAAACCAATCCACGAGCAAATCTTCGCCGCGGCGCATTACCTCTTGCGGAATATCCGCTGGCTTGAGTGTTGCCGCAAATTCAGCTAAGACCTTGGAGTAATGAATCGCGCTCATACTAATTCAGCACCGCTGTCGCTTGCATCGTTAACCACCCTTCGTGATCCTGTGCCCAGACCCGAATGGTCTTACCACTGGGATCAAGCGCCAAGTCTGGGGTAGCTGAAACAGAGAAGGGGTTGATGTCAAAGGTCGGCCGGATTGCACGAAACTCAAAGCGTTTCAATGTAGATCCTGGAATGGATTGGCGTACTAAGTCAACCAAAAGGGTCGCAATCAAAGGACCATGGACGATGAGGCCTGGATAGCCTTCCACCGCCGTAACGTAACGCCGATCGTAATGAATGCGATGGCCATTAAAGGTGAGGGCGGAGTAACGGAACAGCAAGACATCATCGGGATTGATGGCCTTGGTCCAGGTGGCATCGGTTGGTGCTGCGCTTGGTGCAACCGGTTTGTCATCGGGTGCGGGTGCATCACGGAAGACAATGTCGTGCTCTTCCGTCAAGGCAAGGCCCGATGCATTGCTAATTTCATGGCGAACTAGTACGAAGATTAAGTCGCCTGTACGCCCCGATTTATGCGTGACCGATTGGATTGTGGAAGTGCGTTCAATCGCATCGCCGACTGCCAGCGGCTTAATCCACTCAAGTCGACCGCCAGCCCACATGCGGCGAGGTAACGGTACTGGCGGTAAAAAACCACCGCGCTTGGGGTGACCATCAGGTCCAATTTCCGATTGGCGGGCATGGGGTAAAAAATAAAGCCAGTGCCAGAGCTCGGGTAAGAAAGTCCCCATCGTTGGCATTGGGTCGGGTCGATCCAATGTGGCTGAGAGTGCTCTGACTGGCGCAGCAGTGACGGTATCTCGGATGGATTCGGATTTACCAATCCATTCCTGCAGGTGTTTAATGGTTTGATCTTCGATTCGCATCACCCTATTATGCAATGGGCGAGCGAGTTTTGATGCGCTTTTATCCCAGCCAGCCCAAGAAAAGCCCAGTAAACGCGGCGCCAGCTAAGACCGTCATAATGCCCAGCTGAAAGCGTATAAGAGCAATGGCCGCTGCTGCGCAAATCAACACCGATGGTATTGATATCGTCCCGGCAAAGCCAGCAGGAAAGAACACGTGGTAGGCAAAAAATAGACCCAAGTTCACAATCACGCCAACCACCGCAGCGGTGATCGCGGTCAGGGGTGCAGTAAAGCCTAACTTGCCGTGGGTTGACTCAATCAATGGCCCACCAATCAAGATGAACAAGAAAGACGGTAAAAAAGTAAACCAAGTAGCAATGCACGCCGCTACAGCGCCACTCCAAAAAGCCATATCTGGCCCGAGCGTTGCTTGTACGTGCCCTGCAATATAAGCAACAAACGCAAGCACCATAATGAGCGGCCCGGGTGTGGCCTCTCCTAAGGCAAGACCGTCAATCATTTGACTGGCGGTGACCCACTGGTAGTGTTCGACTGCACCTTGGTAGACGTATGGCAGTACTGCGTATGCACCGCCAAACGTGAGCAAGGCAGCTTTGGTGAAAAACCAAGCCAGCTGGGGGTAGAGGGCTTTCCAGCCAAAAAAGAGAATGAGAAGCGTGATCGGCAGAGTCCATAACAGCGCACCCACAGCGCCCTTTTTCAGCGAGCTGCGAAGATTAAAAATGGCATGCACTGGAGTGGGTGTGCCATCGCCAATGATGGCATCACCACTTCCCTGTGCAGTAACCGTGTCAATGGTGCGCGCCTTCGGGCTAAAAATAGCAGGGTATTTTTTCCCGCCCCAAACACCAATCAGGGCGGCGCAGATCACAATGACTGGAAAGGGAATATTAAAAACAAAGATGGCAATAAACGAGAGGCCGCTAATGAACCACAGGACGCGGTGCGCAAGTGCTCGCCGACCAATCTTGAGAGCGGCATATAAGACGATCGCAGTTACCGCAGGCTTGATGCCAAAAAAGAGGGCGGCGATCCAGGGGGTCTGACCAAACGTCAGATAGACCCAGCCCAGGCCAATGAGGATCAATAAGGAAGGCAGTACGAAGAGGACCCCGGCCAAAATACCGCCAACACTGCGGTGCATTAACCAGCCGATGTAAGTAACCAATTGCTGCGCCTCTGGTCCGGGCAGCAGCATGCAATAGTTCAGCGCATGTAAAAAGCGCCGTTCCGAAATCCAGCGGCGCTTTTCAACTAACTCCGTATGCAGAACTGCGATTTGACCCGCGGGCCCACCAAAGCTAATAAAGCCTAGCTTAGTCCAAAACCACAGGGCCTCGGTGAGCGGAACCTTCAAGCCTCGTCCATACCACCAACGACTTGGCTAAAGCCGTTGTCTACGTAAATGATTTCAGCAGTAATGCCATTGGCAAGATCCGACATCAAGAAAGACGCTGCATTGCCGACATCATCAATCGAGACATTACGGCGTAGCGGTGCAGTGGCTTCGACCGCGCTCAGAATTTTGCCAAAGCCTTTGATGCCAGAGGCAGCCAAGGTTTTGATCGGTCCTGCTGAAATGCCATTCACCCGAATGCCTTTGGGCCCGAGTGATCCAGCAAGGTAGCGCACCGATGCCTCGAGGGAAGCTTTTGCTAAACCCATGGTGTTGTAGTTCGGCACATTGCGCATCGAGCCTAAATAGGTCAAGGTCAGCAGTGCGCCATTGGGTTTGAGCATGGGTAATGCCGCTTTTGCCATTGCCGGAAAGCTATAAGCCGAGATATCGTGGGCAATCTTAAAACCTTCGCGACTGAGGCCCTCTAAAAAGTCGCCCGCAATGGCTTCACGCGGAGCAAAGCCAATGGCATGCACAAAGCCGTCAAATTGAGGCCAGGTTTTGGCCAGATCGGTAAATAGGGCCGCAATTTGCTCATCGCTGCCCACATCGCAGTCAAAAATCAGCTTGGAATTGAATTCATTTGCGAAGTCGACCGCACGATCCTTGAAGCGATCGCCGACATAGGTAAAGGCCAATTCAGCCCCTTCGCGGTGGCAGGCCTTGGCAATGCCATAGGCAATGGAGCGGTTAGAAAGGAGGCCGGTGATTAAAATCCGCTTGCCCGATAAAAAGCCCATGATGTGATCCTTTGCTTCAAATGTGATTTGCTATCTACAATTGTGGCATATGGATCGCTACCTGCCCTTACTCATGCCTTTTGCCAGGAGACATTCCGGCCGGATGGCAGCCCTTATGGTGATGGCAGCAATCGGCCTGATGGGAGATGCAGACGCAGCCCAAGGCATAGCCCAATACGGCAAGCCCAAGTACGCCGATGGCTTTGCCCATTTTGATTACGTCAATCCTAATGCACCCCGGGGCGGCACTTTAACCCTGCCTAATCCGGATCGCCGCACCAGTTTTGATAAGTTCAACCCATTTACCTTGCGTGGCGTGACGGCCCCTGGCGTTTCCCAGTTGATGTTTGAGTCCTTAGCAGTAGGGAGTGCCGATGAAGTATCGAGCGCCTATGGTTTGATTGCAGAAGACATTGCAGTCGCAGCCGATAAGATGTCGGTCGTCTTTCGGATTCGGCCTGAAGCCCGCTTTTCCGATGACACTCCCATTTTGGCTGCAGACGTCAAACACAGCTTTGACACCTTGATGAGCAAATTAGCTAATCCGCAATTTAGAACGGTATATGCCGATGTAAAGCAAGCCGTCGTGGTGTCGGAGCGCGTGATTCGTTTTGACTTTAAAGCCCCTAACAGTGAGCTACCAGTGATGGTAGGTGGGTTACCGATCTTCTCGCGCGCGTGGGGTAAAAAGCCCGATGGCGCGATCACCCCGTTTGATAAGTTGGCGTTTGAACATCCGATTGGCAGCGGCCCTTATGTGATTGAGTCCTATCGTGCTGGTAAGACGATGGTGTACAAGCGCAACCCAAACTATTGGGGTGATCGTGATGGCAAAACTGTGAATGTTCGAGTCGGCTTTTTCAATTTCGATCGCATACATTACAAACTCTATGCCGACGACGCAGTGCGCTTAGAGGCATTCAAAGCGGGTGAGTTTGATGCCTTGGTCGAGTACCGCGCTAAAAATTGGGCGAAGAGTTATGTTGGACCCAAATTTAATAATGGCACCTTATTGAAAAAGGCCTTTATCAATCACAATGGCGCCGGCATGCAAGGCTTTGCTGTCAATATTCGCAGGCCCTTGTTTCAGGATGAGCGCGTACGTCAAGCGCTTGGTTATGCGCTGGATTTTCAGTGGCTCAATCGCCAACTGTTTTACGATCAATATGGCCGCATCAGCAGTTACTTTATGAATAGTGACCTCAGCGCTAATTTTGATGGACCAGCTAAACCCGAAGGGGATGAGTTAAAGCTGTTGCAAAAACTCAAAGCGCAGTATCCCCAATCAGTCCCTGATGCCGTGTTTATGCCGATGCCGCCACCGCCCACCACAGTAGAGCCGAGCAGCCTGCGCCAAAATTTACTTAAAGCGCGTGACTTATTAGCGCAAGCGGGTTGGACATACCGCGATGGCGCCCTGCGTAATGCTAAAGGTGAGCCATTTCGCTTTGAGATGGTTGAAGATGGCCCCTTCTTTTTACGGGTAATCTCATCGTATGTGCGTAACTTAGAAAAATTAGGTATCAAGGTAGATGTACGCACCAGCGATTTCGCCTTGCATCAAAAGCGCATGAATGAATACGACTTTGATATGACTACGATTCGTTTTCCTGATTCGCAAAGTCCTGGGAACGAGTTATACGATCGCTTTGGCAGCAAAGCCGCCGAAGAAAAAGGATCGGATAACGTGATTGGCGTTCGCTCGCCAGCAGTCGATGCCTTGATCGATGCCATTGTCCGTGCAGAGACGCGCGCGCAGCTACAAACTGCCACACGCGCACTCGATCGGGTGCTGTGGAACAGTTACTATGTGATTCCCCAGTGGTACAACCCAACGCACCGTGTAGCCTTTCGAAAAGAGATGCGTTACCCTGAGCCACCCCTGTATTACACCGCTGAATCCTGGATTTTATTGAACTGGTGGAAGGTGGATAAATCCCAATGAACGGTCAACTGCTCTCCTACATTATTAAACGCATTTTGCTGATGATTCCAACCTTGCTTGGCGTCCTCACCTTGACGTTTGCCGTAGTGCAGTTTGTTCCAGGCGGTCCAGTGGAGCAGTTAATGCTCGAGCTCAAAGGCAAGGGTGATGCGGCTGTAAGCGGCGCAGAGTCGTCGGGCGGTGGTAGTACCTATCGTGG
>CANHMJ010000011.1 GCA_947461805.1 Burkholderiaceae bacterium | reverse complement strand
TTTTGATACCAAGCTGGCATCACGCGGAAGAACAGACGAATACGCCGGCACGAGAAGCACGTCATCAAAAGTGAGTGCTTTTTGGATGAGTCGCATACAAAACCCCTAGTCGCAAAAACCGATTATAGCCTTCTGGCCTTGCGTTTAGCCGCAACCGCCTTTAAATGGGCATCCCGATTTTGGTTGGCACGCTTGCGCCGGACCGTCTTTGGGTCAATTTTTAGGGGTGCATAGAGCTCTAAGCGATCGCCGTCATAAATCGGGCTGTCCCACTCCTTGCGCTTGCCAAAGACGCCGTAGGCCCCTTTACGGCTCAATCCTGCATCCTCAAGCCCGCTCGCTAATCCCGCCTGCACCAGCGCCTCGCCAACCGTTGGTACCAGACCCGCCCGCATCGTTAGCGTAAAGGGCCTCAGCTCTGGCTGATCCCCGCGGGCATCGCAGATCAGTAATTCCATTAGGAGGTTTCCTCGGCGCGCTTCACAAAGCAGTCTACAAAGGTACCAGCAATATAACTAAACACAGGGCCAATGACCTTGTCTAAAATCGTACTTTTGAACTCCCAATGCAGCTTGAAGTCGATTTTGCAGGCATCGTCCCGCAAGGGAATAAACAGCCATTGGCCAGAAAAATGCTTAAACGGGCCATCAACAAAGGTCATATCAATTTGAGTAGGTCGGGTATTGGTATTGCGCGTATGAAAAAACTGCTCAATGCCCTTGAACTTGATCTTAATCTTGGCGTCTAAAGTAGTTTCGGTTTGCTCATAAATCTCCACCCCGCCGCACCACGGCAAAAACTCGGGGTAGCGGGCAACGTCGGTTACGAGCGCGTACATGCGATCAGCCGATTGGCCAATTAAAACGGTCTTGTGGACGTCTGCCATAATCAGGTTAGTGGAGCAAATTAATCAATGAGTATCGTCGATAACAAAAAAGCCTTCTTTGATTATTTTATCGAGGAACGGTTTGAGGCGGGCATCGTGCTGCAGGGCTGGGAAGTCAAAGCCATTCGCGCGGGCCGCGCCCAAATTAAAGAAGCGTATGTTGTCATCCGCAGTGCAGAGCTATACCTCATCGGCGCCCACATTACGCCCTTGATTTCCGCATCGACCCATGTGGTCACAGACCCTACCCGCACCCGCAAACTGCTACTCAATGCCGTGGAGATCCGCAAATTGATAGGCAAAGTAGAGCAAAAAGGCTTTACCTTGGTCCCATTAAACCTGCATTTCTCCAAAGGCAACGTCAAATGCGAGATTGGCTTGGCACGCGGCAAGAAGCAACACGACAAGCGTGCAACCACCAAAGAGCGGGAATGGGAGATTCAAAAAGCCCGGATAGCGCGGGGCGATCTCCAGTAAGCACTAAATTAGTGCATCCGGTACCGCCCCTGGATTGAGCCTAACTTAAATCCGACTTTGCCAACATCTCCCAAGTAGCAACGACGCTATCGGGATTGAGGGAAATCGAGGTAATGCCCTTCTTCACCAGCCAACGCGCAAAGTCAGGGTGATCCGATGGGCCTTGGCCGCAGATACCGACGTATTTGTTTTGTTTTAAACAGGCATCGATCGAACGTTCGATCATGAACAGCACAGCTGGGTCACGCTCGTCAAAGTCAATCGCGAGGAGCTCCATTCCAGAGTCACGATCGAGCCCCAAGGTGAGTTGAGTCATGTCGTTTGAGCCAATCGAGAAGCCATCAAAGTACTCTAAGAATTGATCGGCCAGAATGGCGTTCGACGGAATCTCGCACATCATAATCAGGCGCAAGCCATTCTCGCCCCGCTTGAGTCCATACTTGGCCATCATGTCAATCACGCGCTCTGCCTGCTTAATCGTACGCACAAAGGGCACCATGATTTCGACGTTGGTAAGACCCATGTCTTCGCGTACCCGCTTCATTGCAGCGCACTCCAGCGCAAATGCCTCGCCAAAATCAGCTGACACATAACGGGAGGCCCCGCGAAAGCCTAGCATGGGATTCTCTTCATCGGGCTCGTAGCGCGAGCCACCAATCAGTTTTTTGTACTCGTTTGACTTAAAGTCAGACAAACGCACAATCACTGGCTTTGGATAAAACGCCGCACCAATGGTTGCAACACCTTCGACTAACTTATCTTCATAAAACGCGTGAGGACTCGCATAACCACGAGCCACACTCTCGACCGCGCGCTTTAAGTCCGGATCAATATTGGGGTACTCCAATACTGCGCGTGGATGCAATCCAATGTAGTTATTAATGATGAACTCAAGCCGCGCTAAACCAACGCCTTTGTTCGGCAATTGGCAAAAGTCAAAGGCCAATTGGGGATTGCCGATGTTCATGGTGATTTTGACTGGGATTTCAGGTAAATCACCTCGCGATACTTCAGTAACTTCGGTCTCAATCAAGCCATCGTAAATATTACCTTCATCGCCCTCAGAGCAGGAGACGGTAACCATCATGCCATCTTGTAATTTATCGGTCGCATCACCGCAACCAACCACAGCAGGAACTCCGAGCTCGCGGGCAATGATTGCCGCGTGGCAAGTACGGCCACCCCGATTGGTCACAATGGCTGCAGCCCGCTTCATGACTGGCTCCCAATTGGGATCAGTCATGTCTGCTACCAGGACATCACCTGGTTGCACACGATCCATCTCGCTCGGGTCACGAATGATGCGCACAGGGCCAGCACCAATCTTTTGACCAATCGCGCGCCCCTTCACCAAAACGGTGGAGTTACCTTTGAGTTTGTAGCGCATCTCCACCTGCCCTGCCGCTTGACTCTTTACGGTTTCAGGACGGGCCTGCAGAATATAGATGCGGCCATCTTTGCCGTCTTTGCCCCACTCGATGTCCATTGGACGACCGTAGTGTTTTTCGATAATGACGGCAAACTTGGCTAATTCGGTAATGTCTGCATCTTCCAAAGAAAAGCGATTGCGCATTTCTGGCACAACATCTACCGTAACCACGCGCTCTGCAGAACCTGCGGGTGCAAATTGCATCTGGATTAACTTTGAACCCAATGAACGGCGAATGATGGCTTTTTTACCTTGGGCCAAGGTCGTTTTAAAGACATAAAACTCGTCTGGATTAACAGCGCCCTGCACTACCGTCTCACCTAGTCCGTAACTCGACGTGATGAAAACAACGTCCTCAAAACCCGATTCGGTATCCAAAGTAAACATAACGCCCGCAGCACCCAAATCGGAACGCACCATGCGTTGAATGCCTGCAGAAAGGGCGACATCTGCATGAGCAAACCCTTTATGCACCCGATACGAAATCGCCCGATCGTTGTACAGCGAGGCAAACACTTCGCGAATCGTTTTGAGCACATCATCAATGCCCTCCACATTCAGAAAGGTCTCTTGTTGACCAGCAAACGAGGCATCCGGCAAATCCTCTGCGGTTGCAGAGGAGCGAACCGCAAATGACCCTTTGCCTGAATCATCTAACTTGGCAAACGAAGTCCGAATTTCTTGCTCTAAGCGGGGTTGTAATGGGGCAGTTTCAATCCAGCCGCGGATCTCTGCGCCAGCCTCTGCTAAGGCACGCACATCGTCAATGTTTAAGTTGACTAAGCGCTGCTGAATACGTTCGGTGAGGGTGTTGTGGGCTAAAAAGTCCCGAAATGCCAGTGAGGTAGTAGCAAAACCGGTGGGCACACGCACACCAGCAGAGGCAAGCTGGGAAATCATTTCGCCGAGGGAGGCGTTTTTACCGCCAACCGATTCAACGTCGGTCATGCGGAGTTCTTCAAAAGGTAAAACGTAAGCGTCTTGGTGTTTTGGGTTGGACATAAATACTCTCTAAAGATAAGGAAACCGGTGCTGCAGCCGACTAAATACGGCATACTTATATAAGACTATTGTAGTGCTAGCCCCTCCATTTCCCATCAAAAAACCATGTCTAACATCACCCGCATTGTGTTTATCGTGTCTGACGGCACCGGAATCACGGCCGAGAACTTCAGCCAGTCGATTTTGGCCCAATTTGAGCTTACTTTTAAGCTAATCCGTATTCCATTTACCGATAGCGTGGAGAAGGCGCTAGTCGCGGTACAAACAATTAATGAAGCATTTCAGCGCGATCAAGTTCAGCCAATTGTCTTTACCACCTTAGTGAACACCGAACTCAATGGCATTGTCTCTAAAGCCCAAGGCCTGGTTTTGGATATGTTCCAGACTTTCGTTGCCCCGCTGGAACAGGCGCTGGGCCTCAAGTCGACCCATGCGATGAATCGTTTACACCACAATGCGGATACAGCGG
This sequence comes from Burkholderiaceae bacterium, assembly GCA_947461805.1. Classification (GTDB taxonomy): domain Bacteria; phylum Pseudomonadota; class Gammaproteobacteria; order Burkholderiales; family Burkholderiaceae; genus Polynucleobacter. Next base: position 15,398 of record CANHMJ010000011.1, on the reverse strand, counting down.
CCTACAAAAACCGTATTGAGGCTATCAACTACTCTTTAGCACACGATGATGGCCAGTCTAATCAAAACTTGGCGGACGCCGATGTCATTTTAGTTGGGGTCTCGCGCGTTGGTAAAACGCCCACTAGCCTTTACCTAGCGATGCAGTATGGGCTGAAGGCTGCCAACTATCCCTTAATTCCGGAAGATTTCGAGCGCGGCCAATTGCCCAAGGATTTAATTGCCCACCGATCCAAGATTTTTGGACTGATGATTGATCCCGAGCGGCTCTCTGAAATTCGCAATGAACGTCGACCCGGAAGCAACTACGCTAAATTAGAAAATTGCCGCTATGAAATCAATGAAGCAACTGCAATGATGCGCCGCCAATCGATACCATGGGTTTTAACCACCAGCAAATCCATTGAGGAAATCGCCACCACGGTGTTGCAAACCATACGCTCGGACAAAACCATCTTAGGCTAGTAACAACTGTCCTTGGTTGTTTAGCTACTTGTGCGCACACGCACTGTTTCGAATAAACACACCGCTGCTGCAGTAGCCACATTCAGCGATTCCACCTGGGAATGCATTGGGATCGATACAGCCTTTCCATGCATTAAAAAATCATGGCATATGCCCTGCCCTTCGCTACCAAAAACCCAAGCAACGGGCTGACGTAATTGCTGATCCAGTGCGTATAAAGAAGTTTCACCCTGAGCGCTAGCCAAACAGAATGGGGCAGCAATGCCCTCAATTGCCTGCTTCGTTGACCAGCCCTCATGCAAACGCAATGTGCGATGCGCCCCCATACCGGCACGCAATACTTTGCTTGACCAGAGGTGGGCACAGCCACTCATCGCAACAACATCGACAAAACCGGCTGCTGCTGCAGTTCTCAGCATTGCGCCCACATTACCCGCATCCTGAATACGATCCAGCACTAGTACATCCCCAGCGATCACATCCTGATGTGAGGGACTGATCCGTGTGAGGGGCTCTGGTAATGAAAGCAGGCCTGCAATCTGAGGGGCATTGGCGAGCTCGCTGAGTTCGCCCCATAAACCAGCATCCAGATGAATGATGCGCGTATCCGAACAGGCAGCAGAATGCTCGCGGACCAGGGCATCAATTTCTGGATTAGCAATCCCAATATCCGATGTGATCAATACGCCAAGGGCAGGATCGGACACCCAGGCCTGCACGATGTGAATACCCTCCAATAAAACCCGCCCTGAACTTAAGCGCGCTTTTTGTCCTTTGGATCCCGTTGCCTGAAGCGCCCTTAATTCTTTGAACAAAGGATTATCGCGTGAGGAAATAAAGTCGGTCATACCGCAGCCTGATCCAGTACCGCACGCACCGGAGAAAAGCTACGGCGATGCTCGGGGCATGCGCCCAATTGACGTAGTGCAGCTAGATGAACCGGTGTAGGGTAGCCCATGTGCTGCAAAAATCCATAGTCCGGATAGCGCGCGTGCAAACCTACCATTTGCCGGTCTCGCGTCACCTTAGCGACGATCGATGCCGCAGAAATCGCCGGCTCTTTACTATCGCCTTTAACAATCGCCTCTGCTGGGATAGGCAGACTCGGACAACGATTGCCATCGATTAGGGCCTTATCGGGCGAGCGCCCAAGGCGCGTGCACAGATCGTCTACCGCCCTTTGCATTGCCAGCATAGTGGCCTGCAAAATATTGATCTGATCAATTTCGAGTGGACTAGCCTCACCCACTCCCCAAGCCTTTGCTTTGAGTACGATTTCGGCATACAAGGCTTCGCGCCGCGCAGGCGTTAAGCGCTTCGAGTCTTTGAGCCCTGAAATCGGATTGAGTGGGTCTAGTACCACTGCTCCCGCAACCACAGCGCCAACCAGGGGACCTCGTCCGGCCTCATCCACACCGCAGATCCAAATCGCCTCGCTCATCTGCGCAACTCGCTCATAGTTTGAGTAATCGCTTGCGCAACTAGCAAGCCTGTTGGCTTACGCAAGGTCTCGTGCAGAACAGAAAAGCGTTCTTTTAGACGTACTACCTCCTGCGGCTTACCCAGCCAATGCAAAACAGCCTGAGCCAAGTTTTCCGGCGTAGCATCGTCTTGCAGCAACTCAGGCACGACGAACTCGCCAGCCAAAATATTAGGTAAGCCGACATAGGGTAAGTAACCTTGGCGTTTCATGATTTGCGCTGTGAGCCACGGCACCTTATAGGAAATCACCATGGGTTTTTTCCACAAGGCCGCTTGCAAGGTTGCCGTACCGCTAGCAATCAACACCACATCAGCAGCTTCCAAGATCGTATCGGCATTTCCGTCAATGAGGTGAATCTGGATATCCGGGTGCTGCATCCGCGTCCGTGCAGCGAGGTTTTCTAGGGCCGGACGAAGACGGGGCGTTGCAACGGGAATTACAAATTGGAGGGACTGCCCATGAAGGCGACTGGCAATTAAACCCATTGCCTCAAAAAAGACGGGGGCGATGAATTCAATTTCAGAGCCGCGGCTACCGGGCAAAACAGCAATCACACATCCGTCAAAATCAGCCCGTTGCAAATCTGCATTTTTTATCGCAGGAAACAAACTCAATCGATCGCGCGCGCTCTTTGCATCCGCTTCCATCGGAATGGTACTTGCCAGTGGATGGCCAACATAACTTGCGGCAATACCGGCGCGGGCGTATATCTCGGTTTCAAACGGAAAGATGCAAAGCATGCGATCAACTGCCTGCTTGATTTTTTTAATCCGACCACCGCGCCAAGCCCAAATCGATGGTGACACAAAATGGATCGTTGGAATACCCGCAGCACGCAGCTTTAGCTCTACCCCCAAATTAAAATCCGGTGCATCAATGCCCAAATACACATCAGGGCGGTCTAAATGAATGAAGGTATTCAGAAGGTCTTTGCGTAAACGCAAAATAGCGGGAAGCTGGGTTAATGCCTCAACGTAGCCGCGAACACTTAGCGTCTCCATTGGCCAGCGTGAATCAAATCCTTCCGCCTGCATTAAGGGTCCGCCTACGCCATAGGCAGAAAGACGAGCCATCTCCGGTATTTGGTTGAGTGCATGCAATACCGGTGCGGCCAATAGATCGCCCGAGGGCTCACCGGCAACGCAGGCTAACTTAGGCAATGCAATCCTAGCGAATAATACCGCGCGTTGAGGCGGCTATAAAGTCATGAAACTCAGTCAATTTTTGAGCCGTGGCTGTATCGCTACCACTCTCCTGAACCATCTTTTGAATCGCCACTTTAGCCTCTTCAAAACTCAGGCCATCCTTGTAAAGTACTTTATAAGCTTGCCGCAGAGCTGCAATGGTTTCCGGTGAAAAACCGCGGCGCTTGAGTCCCTCAACGTTAATACCGTGGGGCGATGCCTTATCACCCGCAGCAATTACAAAAGGAGGAATGTCTTGCACCAAGGCTGAAGCACCGCCCAGCATCGCATGCTGACCAATACGAACAAATTGATGCACACCTGACATACCGCCCATAATGGCCCAGTCATGAACGTGAACATGACCAGCAATCTGCGCATTGCTCGAAAAAATGGTGTTGTTACCAATCTTGCAATCGTGTGCAATGTGCACATATGCCATGATCCAATTGTCGTTACCTAGCTGCGTAATGCCATCGTCTTGAGCCGTACCGGTGTGAATGGTGGTGAACTCGCGAATGGTATTGCGATCGCCAATCTGCAGTCGGGTTGGTTCACCGCGGTATTTCATGTCCTGTGGCGCGCCACCGATTGCAGCAAAATGGGCAATCGTATTTCCAATGCCTAAGGTCGTGTGGCCCTCGATAACGGTATGTGAGCCAATTTTGCTGCCTGCGCCAATTTGCACGTGCGGGCCAATCACCGAATAAGGCCCTACCTCGACATCACTGGCTAACTGGGCTTTGCTATCAATAATCGCAGTGGCGTGAATCCGGCTCATCACACACCCTTAGTCCGAACGGCACAGGTAATATTCGCCTCTGCTGCCAGCTCATCGTTCACCGTTGCCTTTACTTGAAACTTATAGATGCCCGCCTTTTCGCGCTCAAGTATGGCCGTCATAATGAGTTGATCGCCAGGCAGCACTGGCTTTTTAAAGCGCGCACCATCAATTCCAGCAAAGTAATAGATCGCATTTTCTGCCTTTGCCTCTGAAAAAGTCAGCAATGCGGCAGTTTGGGCTAAGGCCTCAATAATCAATACCCCCGGCATGACCGGAAAATCAGGAAAGTGTCCTTGAAAGAAGGGTTCATTCATCGTGACATTTTTCAATGCGGTGATACTGACACGCGGCGTTATCTCCAAAACACGATCAACCAGTAAAAATGGATACCGGTGCGGCAGTAGTTTCAATATCTGATTAATGTCGATGGAAACGGCGTTGCTCATGGTTGCAATCCAATAAAAAGGCTAAGTTAAGTGACGGGCCAACCGGCAGACTAAGTTACCTTAGTCGGAGCCAGACTTCGTTTTCTCTAAATGGCGTAAGCGTTGCCGTATTTTATCTAGGCCGCGCGCTATCGCGGAGTTTTTCTCCCACGCGGCATGCGGCATGGATGGATATACGCCCGTAAAGTGCTGTCCTGGCTCGGTAATGGAGCGAATAATGGAAGTTCCACCCGAAACGGTAGTACGGTCGGCAATGGTTAAATGGCCAGCAAAATTAGCGTAGCCACCAATGACGCAATAGTTGCCAATAGTGGTACTCCCGGAGATGCCGGCACACCCAGCAATCACGGTGCACATGCCGATCACTGCGTTATGGCCAATTTGTACCTGATTATCGATTTTGCAGCCGGATCCAATCACGGTATTGCTCATTGCGCCCCGATCAATGGTGGTGGATGCGCCAATTTCCACATCATCCCCAATCAGCACGCTACCGGTTTGTGGAATCTTCACCCATTCGCCGCCAGTAGCACTAAAGTCGGGCGCAAAACCAAAGCCATCCGCTCCAACCACAACCCCACTGTGAATGATGCAACGTTGTCCGATGCCACAATCAGCGTAAATCGATACCGATGGATAAACAAGGGTGTCATCACCGATCCGCACTCCAGCAGCTACCGTTGCATTGGCCATGATCGTGACGCGTTCGCCGAGCACAACCCCTTGAGCGATATGCACGAAGGGGCCAATGTGACAGGATGCTGGCACTGTCGCACTCGGATCAATTGCAGCCTGAGGATGAACGCCGGGCTGACGGTGATTTGGCTTTTGCGCTGCAAAATGCTGAGCCATGCGCGCAAACGTCGCATATGGATTGCGTGCCAGAAAATAGACTCGTCCGCCCTTAGGTCCGGAAGAAGATGCTTGCAGGTAGTCTAAATCAGACTGTCCAACGATCAATGCGCCGGCAGCGCTATGAATCGCTTGCTGACGATACAGGGGATTGGATAAAAAGGAGATTTGCTGCGCTGTAGCTCGCTCTAGTGGTGCTAAGGAGTCCAGCAATATGGAGCCATCACCCACCAAGCTGGCTTGAAATTGATTGGCCAGCTCGATGGCAGTGGGCATAACTTACTTCAGGCTATTGAGGGCCTTGATGACATCGTCAGTTATATCGGCGCGAGGACTAACGTAAGCCGCCTCTTGTACGATGACGTCAATTTTTCGTTGCTCAGCAATTTGCTTTAGGACAATGTTGGCACGCTCTGCAATCTTGGCACGCTCTTCAAAGGTACGCTGATTCAAATCTTCTGTAAATTCACGTTGCTTGCGCTGCAATTCACGGTCTTGATCTGCTAGCTCGCGCTGACGGCGAATCCGCTCTGCTTCCGACATCACTGCCGCATCGCGGTCTAACTTTTCAGCTGCCAATTTAATTTTTTGTGCACTATCGCGTAACTCGTTTTGGCGTTTTGTAAATTCATTCTGCAAGCGAGTTTGCATGGCCTTGGCCAAGTTAGACTCGTTGAAGACTTTTTCTGAATTCACTACCGCAACCCGATTTCCAGCCTCTTGGGCCATGACTGGCGCAAGCAGGCCAGCAGAAATAAAGGCAACCAAACTGCGCTTGGCCCACTGAATGGAGTTTTGATGCTTCATGAATCGTTCCTTACAATTAAAACGCAGTACCAACTTGGAACTGCAAACGCTGAATATTATCGGTTGGCTGGGCATTCACAGGGAGACCATAACTAAACTTTAAGGGCCCCAACGGTGATATCCATGATAAACCTAAGCCATAAGAATATCGCAGAACTAGGTTAATGTTCTCGCCGAAGGCATTACCGCCGTCCACAAAAGTAAACAAACGCAGGGTTTTATCAACCCCAGAGCCAGGTACTGGGAAGGTGTATTCCACATTGGTGACGATTTTAGACTGCCCGCCGGTGGGCTGGAACGTACCCGTGATGGTGTTGTAATAATTTGGCCCTAACGAGCCTGGGGCATAGCCTCGTACCGATCCAATGCCGCCTACGAAGTAGTTTTTCATGATCGGGAAGGGCTTGCTGCCATAGGCCTCGCCATAACCAACCTCGCCATTAAACGACAAAATATTGCCTTTTGAGAAGGAATGGTACTTTTGGTACTGCCCAAACAGGCGATAGAAGGTCAAATCACCAACCGGGGTGCCCACTTCCGCAGACAGTTGCTGCAAGGATCCTTTTGAGGGTATCAGCGCACTATCACGACCATCACGCGCCCACGCCGCCGTCACTGGCACGTTATAGGTTTGTAATCGCCCGGGGACCGGGGTGCCAAAATCCTGTACATATTGTTGGTATGGAATCGGCGTATTGGTTGTGGCGTAAATCGAGAAAATCTCAATTCCAGTACCAAAGAAGACGCGGTCGACTTCGGTGTATGGAACGCCAAATTTAATATTAGAGCCAACGGTCTTGATTTGGTAATCGGGATCGCCAACGTAGTAAAGCGGCTTCGATGAGCGGTAGTACAAGTCTGTATAACGGCTAATACCATCGTCCGTGAAGTACGGATCAAATTGCGACAGGGTTAAATTTTGATTGATCTTGCCCAGCGAAAAATTGAGGCCAATCGCAGTCCCGGTTCCGAAGGCATTCTCTTGATTAATACCTGCAGACAAAATCAATTTTTCGGTTGATGAGAAACCAGCGCCGATATTAATGGCGCCAGTGGGCTTTTCTTTTACGGCGACGCTGACATCCACCTGATCGGGTGACCCGGGCACATCAGCAGTAGAGATATCGGTTTCAGTGAAATAACCTAAGCGCCCAATACGTTCTTTCGAGAGTCGAATCTTGTCGCTATCAAACCAAGAGCTTTCAAATTGGCGCATCTCACGCCGCACCACCACATCACGCGTCTTCGCATTACCAGTAATGTTGACTTGACGAACATACACCCTTCTGCCTGGGTCAACCACCAAGGTAATATCAACCTCAGCGAGATCACGCCGAATATCGGGCTGAGGATTAATCGATGCGAAGGCATAGCCGTAGGAGCCCAAAATTTCTGCAATCGACTTAGTTGTTTCTGCCAACTTTGCTGAAGAAAAGGTATCGCCCGCTTTCAGAGCCAGAACTTGTTTAAGCTCTGCTTCTTTTCCAAGCAGCTCGCCAGCCAAACGCATGTTCTTAACCGTGAATTTCTTACCCTCACTAATGCTGATTGTGAGGAAGATACCCTTCTTATCCGGCGTGATGGAAACCTGAGTGGAATCAATCACAAATTCGAGATAGCCCCGATTCAAATAATAGGAACGAATGGTCTCTAGATCGGCCGTGAGTTTCTGCTTGGAGTACAGATTGTCTTTGCTATACCAGGAGAGCCAACCACCGGTCTTTAATTGCATCTCGCTCAGAAGCGTGCTCTCACTAAAGACTTTATTGCCGATGAAGTTGATCTCTTGAATCTTGGCGATGGGACCTTCATCCACATTGAAAAAGATGGCGACTTGATTGCGCTCAACCGGAGTAACGGTGGCAACTACCTCGGCAGCGTAAAGGCCTTTACTAACGTATTGGCGCTTCAGCTCCTGCTCGGCCTTGTCAATCAGCGCCTTATCGTAGAAGCGCGCTTCAGCAACCCCAACAGCCCTGAGGGATTTACGCACCACTTCCTGATCAAATTCTTTCATTCCGGTAAATTCAATACGGGAAATCGTTGGCCGCTCTTCCACGATGACGATCAAAACATTGCCTTGCGCCTGAATTTGCACATCGCGGAAAAATCCAGTGCTGTAAAGGGCTTTTATGGACTCAGCCCCTTTTGCTTGCGTAAAGGTTTCGCCCACCTGAATCGGCAAATAACTAAAGACAGTGCCCGGCTCAACTCGCTGCAGACCCTCCACCCGAATGTCTTTCACCACAAAGCTCTCAGCAGCTTGCAATGGCATGACCAAACTGGTCAGCAGAACAAATGTTGCTTGAATCAGCAATCGGAGACTAAATCGAGGGGCTAATTGGAACAAATTCAAGATAAGAAATACCGTTGTAGGTCATTAAATAAAGCAAAAATTGTTAGCGAAATCAACAAGATAAAGCTTAACTTATGAAGCCATTCTTGCACTGAAACGGGTAAGCGTTTTCCGGATACCAGCTCCCATGCATCATACAGGAGCTGACCCCCGTCCAGCATGGGGATTGGGATCAAATTCAGGAGGCCAATGCTTATGCTCATCAGGGCTAAAAAGCCAAAAAAAGCCTGCCAACCCACTTGCGCTGACTTACCTGCCATATCGGCAATGCTTAAGGGCCCACCCAGCTGGTTTAAGGAGGTTTCTCCAGTAACCAGGCCCAACATTAACTTGGTTGAAACCACCGTAATCAGCCAGACCCGTTCGCTTGCATAAAGAAGTGCATCTATGGGGCCTAGGCGCAGCATCACCATCTCCTCTGGCTTGGCGATTGCAGGCCTAATGCCTAAGGCTTGAAGTGGATCTTGGTTTGGCTGAACTTGCGGCAAAGCCTCAGCAGGGAATGGCATAGCAATTCGGCTGCCGCTAGGGCTCGTCAGCTCCAAAACAAAGCCTTTCTCGCCCGTAATGGCATCCAATAGTTGCCAGCGTAATTGGTTCCAGCTAATGACCGGCTCAAAATCGGTTGAAGCGGCATTGATATCACGCCAACCCGTAACCAGGTCACCTGCAACCAATCCTACCTTTGCGGCCACCGATGCCTCGGGTGGAGCTTGCAAGCGCGCCGGCAATTGCGTCGCACCAGCAAGGTAAATCACCATCAAAAAAACAATCGCCAAAATAAAATTGGCTAGCGGCCCAGCAGCCACAATAAAGGAGCGCTGCCATAGTCGCTTACGATCGAAGGCCGTGGCCTCATTTGCTGCATCAATGGTTTGCTCTGGATCGCGACCGTCGAGTAATTTGACATACCCACCCAGCGGAATCGAACCAATTACCCATTCGGTTTTATTTTGGCTGGTAAAGCGAAACAAGGGCTTACCAAAGCCAATTGCAAACCGCAGTACACGCACCCCGCACATGCGCGCCGCCGCATAGTGGCCATATTCATGAAAGCCCACCAAAATCCCGATCGTAACAATGAAGGTAAAAAGAGTAATGATTCCTTGCACTGGATGCCTCTATGTGTTGGCTAGTGTGGAAACCAACTGCGCCGCAACCCGGCGTGCCTGCGCATCTGCATCCAGCACAATCTCAATGGAGCTGGCAGGGACAGATTGAATGGTGGACAGCGTTTCACGAACCACACCAGCGATTTGCAAATACGGTAAGCGCTGATCCAAAAACGCAGCCACTGCCACTTCATTGGCGGCATTCAGAACAGCTGGAGCAGTACCACCCGCTTTTGCTGCCTCAAATGCCAGCGCCAAGCACGGAAAGCGATCAAAATCAGGCTCCGAAAATTGAAGGGCCGATAGTTGCGTTAAATTCAATGGCGCTACGCCAGCATCGATGCGATCCGGCCAAGCCAAACCATGGGCAATCGGGGTTCGCATATCAGGCTGGCCCAATTGAGCAATCACCGAGCCATCGCGATAGCGCACCATGGAGTGCACCACGCTCTGCGGATGAATCAATACCCGTATTTGAGTTAGCGGCAAGCCAAACAACCAGTGGGCCTCAATGACCTCTAGGCCTTTATTCATCATGGTCGCTGAATCAACCGAGATCTTACGCCCCATCACCCAATTGGGGTGTGCACATGCTTCATCAGGCGTAATGGTTTTTAATGCAGCAAGGCTCTTCTCCCGAAATGGGCCGCCAGACGCGGTAAGCCAAAGCTCCTCAACACCAAAATGGTCGCGTGTATTTCCATTCGATGTAGAACCAAAGCGATTTGGTAAGCATTGAAAAATCGCGTTGTGCTCGCTATCAATCGGCAATAGCTCCGCACCACCCGCTTTGACTGCGCTCATGAATAAATCGCCGGACATCACGAGGGCTTCTTTATTAGCCAGCAGAATGCGTTTACCGGCCCTAGCAGCAGCCAAGGTAGGTGCTAAACCAGCAGCACCTACAATCGCCGCCATGACGGTATCGCAGTCCGACTCCAGAACAGCAGTGAGCAATGCCTCCGGACCGTACAGAATCGTAAGTTGACCACTCTTTTCTGCCAGCAATTGCCTTAACTGTGCTGCGCCAGCGGCATCGGCTACCACGGCAATGCGCGGCTCAAACTCTAGGCACTGCTGCGCCAAGCGTTCGACCTGCTGTCCTGCCGTTAACGCAACGACCTGAAAGCGATCGGGATGTGCCCGAATAACATCTAGGGTGTTAACACCGATCGATCCGGTGGAACCCAAGACGGCAACGCGGCGGCGCAAAGAAGGGTTGCTGGAGCTACTCATTTCAGCAGTCCAACAAGTAATACGGCGATTGGCATGGTTGGTAAAAGCGCATCGATGCGATCGAGAATGCCGCCATGCCCAGGCAGCAAATGACTACTATCTTTTACTCCAGACAGTCGTTTGAGTTGGGATTCAAATAAATCACCAACAATACTGAGTGCAGCTAGACTGATTACCAATAAAAACATCGGCAACCAACCCCACCCTAATACAAAGGCACCAAAAATGGTTGCCGTTGGTGATAGATACAGCGCACACAGAGTCGCAAATAGGCAGCAGAGCACAATGCCGCCGAGGGCGCCTTCAATGGTTTTGCCCGGACTTAACTGCGGGGCTAGGCGACGGCGCCCAACTGCTTTACCAACAAAATAGGCGCCAATGTCAGCGACCCAAACCAATGCCATTGCTGTAAGTAGCCACAGCAAACCCATTTCCCGCAAGAACACCAACGCAAACCAGGTGGCTGGCAAGACGATTAAACCCAAGGTGGCAAGAAAGAATTGCCACTTCGATAGCGTAAGTTGAGTGCCGCGCGACATAATGAGTGGCGCCCCAATGACCCAAAACACCATCGCCAATAACAGCAGCGCAATATCTACATCCACATTGGAAAAGAAGAGTAAAGCGGCAATCACAATAAAACACAGGGCTGCATAGATCAACGCTGCTCGAGTAGCGCCGGGAGCAATCAAGCGACTCCACTCCCAAGCCGCCAAAAGAATCATGATAAGAAAAAGCCCATTAATGTAGATCGGCGGCAATAGAAACAGGATCGGTAAAAAAACTGCCAATAATAGTGTTGCAGTGATTACCCGGGTTTTTAGCATAAGGGGCGCTTAAGCGGAGGCAGAAAGAATTTCTGACGCAAGCTGGGCACTGGTACGGCCAAAACGGCGCTCGCGTTGACTAAACCAAACGAATGCGGCCTGTAGATCGGTCGCAGTAAAGTCTGGCCAGAGCGTATCGGTAAAGTACAACTCGGTGTAGGCTAACTGCCAAAGCAGGAAGTTGCTGACACGCTGCTCGCCTCCAGTACGAATAAACAAATCCGGTTCGGGTGCGTAAGCCATCGATAAATAGGGCTGCAGAAGGTCTTCCGATACTGCATCGGCGGCAATATTGGGATTAGCACGCAACATTGCACGCGTTGCTTGCAAAATGTCCCAGCGCCCGCCGTAGTTCGCGGCGATGGTCAAGGTGAGGTCATTACAGTGTGCCGTCTTTTCTTCGGAGAAGGCAATCATCTCTTGAATCGACTGATCGAATTGAGTTAAATCACCAATTAAGCGTAGCTGAATTCCATTTTCAGCTAAGCGGCCCACTTCGCCGCGCAAGGATTTAAGGAAGAGCTTCATTAAAAAGCCAACTTCTTCTGGGGGGCGACGCCAATTCTCGGAACTAAAAGCAAACACCGTAAGAAATTCAACCCCTTGGCGGCGGCATTCCTCAACCACCTTGCGAACCGCACCCAAGCCTTCAGAGTGGCCCGCAACGCGCGGCAAATGACGCTTACTTGCCCAGCGACCATTGCCATCCATTATGATCGCTACGTGGCGTGGCACTACCCTAACCTCAGGCACTTCGATTGTTGAGCTGGTGTGTTTAACCATGGACTTTATTAGTAAGCAAGGATCAGGACAGTAACTACACCGTCATGATTTCTTTTTCTTTATCAACCACAATTTTGTCGATGTCGATAACTGCTTTGTCTGTCATCTTCTGAATTTCATCGGTGGCTCGACGCTCTTCATCCTCAGAAATTTCTTTATCTTTCGTCAGGCGTTTTAAATGCTCATTGGCGTCCCGGCGTAAATTGCGGACCGCAATCTTCGCATCTTCACCTTCGCTTTTAACGAGCTTGGTTAATTCACGGCGACGCTCTTCTGTCAAAGCTGGCATTGGTACTCGAATAATCGTGCCTTGTGATGCTGGATTTAAACCCAAATCAGAATCCCGAATGGCTTTTTCAATCACCGCTACCATGGTCTTCTCAAACGGCTGGACATTGATCGTGCGTGCATCAGCCAAACCCAAATTAGCAACTTGACTCAATGGGGTTGGATTGCCGTAGTAATCAACCTGAATGTGCTCCAAGATCCCTGGGTTAGCACGGCCCGAGCGAATTTTTGCTAGACCGCTCTTTAAGGACTCAAGCGACTTTTGCATCTTTTGTTCAGTAGTGTTTTTAATTTCAACTGCAGACATGCTGTTCTCCTATTAGACGTGCACCAAGGTGCCTTCGGACTCGCCCTGCACCACACGCAGCAAGGCTCCCGGTTTTAAGATTGAAAATACTTTAATCGGCAACTTGCGATCGCGGCACAAGGCAAACGCAGTTGCATCCATTACTTGCAGGTTTTGAATGATCGCCTCATCAAAGGTAATCGAGTCGTAGCGTGTCGCACTCGCATCTTTATTGGGATCGCTGCTGTAAATGCCGTCGACTTTAGTGGCCTTGAGCATGATGTCAACGCCCATCTCTGCGCCGCGCAAAGCTGCAGCAGTGTCCGTCGTAAAAAAGGGATTGCCAGTACCAGCAGCAAAAATCACTACCTTGCCTTCGCTCATTGCCCGAATCGCTCTTGGGCGAATGTAGGGCTCAACCACTTGATCCATGCGCAAAGCCGATTGAACACGAGCTTCAACACCCTTTTGCCGCAAGGCATCTTGTAGTGCCAAGGAATTCATCATGGTAGCCAACATACCCATATAGTCTGCTGTAGCGCGGTCCATACCGGCAGCACCACCAGCAACACCGCGGAAAATATTACCGCCACCAATCACAATCGCCAGCTCAATGCCTAGACGGACCACCTCGGTGATTTCAGCGACCATGGAGTCGATGGTGGTTGGGTTGATGCCAAAAGCATCCTCACCCATTAACGCTTCACCAGAAAGTTTTAGGAGTACGCGCTTGTATGCTGGCATGGTCGTTTAGTCTGCTTAGGTTATTGATTTATATGTATTTTTTAATGATTGATTCCCATTATAAAGGGCAAAGAAAAGGGCGTAGAAACTTTCGCTTCCACGCCCTCTTGGGATACTAAACCAGATAAAACCAAGGGGGCAAACCCCCTATACTTTTAAAGGGCTCTTTATGCGCTTGCTTTTGCGGCAGCCACCTGCGCAGCTACTTCAGCAGCGAAGTCATCTTGCCGCTTTTCAATGCCCTCACCAACGATAAACATCGTAAATGACTTAATGGTCGTGTTTGCGGCCTTTAGCATTTGCTCAACGGTTTGCTTATCGTTTTTCACGAAGGTTTGATTCAAAAGCGATACCTCTTTCAAATACTTTTGCACCGAACCCTCAACCATCTTCGCAACGATATCAGCAGGCTTGCCGGATTCCGCTGCTTTTTGCTCTGCAATGTTGCGCTCGGTCGCAATGTTTTCTGCTGGAACTTCAGCAGTAGACAAGGCAACCGGCTTCATTGCAGCAATGTGCATCGCAACGTCTTTAGCAGCCACTTCATCACCAGTAAATTCCACCATCACACCAATGCGGGTTCCATGCAAATACGAAACCAACTGGCTATCACCAGAAAAACGCTTAAAGCGACGTGGGGTAATGTTTTCACCAATACGACCAATCAACTTGGTGCGAATGGTCTCAACTGTTTCGCCCTCAAGTGGCAATGCTGCTAAGGCAGCCACATCAGCTGGGCTGCTGTTGGCAACCAGCTTGGCGCAATTGTCTGTAAAGGCCAAGAAGTCATCGTTCTTCGACACAAAGTCGGTTTCGCAATTGACTTCAATTAAGGCGCCAGTAGTGCCATTAATGAAAACGGCCACGACGCCCTCAGCAGTAACACGGGAGGCGGCTTTGCTAGCTTTGCTACCCAGCTTCACGCGCAGAATTTCTTCTGCTTTGGCCATATCGCCATCGGCTTCGGTCAATGCTTTTTTACACTCCATCATCGGAGCGTCGGTTTTGGCGCGAAGATCGCCAACCATTGCAGCGGTAATTGCAGCCATTACTCAGCCTTCCCTTCTTCAACGAACTCTTCTTCACCTTCTTTAACGGCAGTCAAAATCTCTTGTACTGAGTTTGCCTTGCCTTCCAAGATGGCATCTGCGATACCGCGTGCATATAGCGTTACTGCCTTGCTAGAGTCATCGTTACCAGGAATGATGTAATCAACGCCTTCAGGGGAGTGGTTGGTATCCACAACAGCGATGACTGGAATGCCCAATTTCTTGGCTTCGGTAATCGCAATCTTGTGATAGCCAACGTCGACTACGAAAATAGCATCGGGTACGCCGTTCAGGTCCTGAATACCGCCCAAAGCTTTTTGTAATTTATCGAGGTCACGGTCATTGGTGAGGGCTTCTTTCTTAGAAAGCTTTTCCCAGTCGCCCGCTTCTTTCGCAACGGCCATGTCTTTCAGGCGCTTTAAGGAACCTTTGACGGTTTTGAAGTTGGTGAGGGTACCACCGAGCCAGCGGCTATCGATGTATGGCATACCCGCACGCGCAGCTTCTTCGGCGATGATCTCGCGGGACTGGCGCTTGGTACCAACAAACAAAATGGTGCCGCGATTGGCTGCAATTTGTTTTGCCACTTTCAGGGCTTCCTGAAACATAGGCAATGTTTTTTCCAAATTGATAATGTGGATTTTATTGCGATGGCCGAAAATATAAGGGGCCATCTTGGGGGACCAGAAACGTGTTG
>CANHMJ010000010.1 GCA_947461805.1 Burkholderiaceae bacterium | reverse complement strand
GGCCGCTAGCCCTATAATAGAGCCCAATGCCCAGATGGCGAAATTGGTAGACGCACCAGCTTCAGGTGCTGGCGATCGAAAGGTTGTGGAGGTTCGAGTCCTCTTCTGGGCACCATCATTCAAAACGGAGTTATGCCTATTTGGCATTTCTTCGTCTTTCTTGGCAACAATCAATTGCAGCCGCCCTAAGCCTCAAATGGGTGTTGCAGGAGTATCGTTTCATCGCGCTCCGGCCCTGTTGAAACCATTGCAATCGGTTTGCCTGCAACGGCTTCAATCCGGCGCAAAAATGCCTGTGCCTCTGGCGGTAACTTATCCCACTCTCGAATGCCGAAGGTCGTCCCTTTCCAGCCTGGGAAGTCTTCATAAATCGGTTCGCAACGCGCAACCGCCTCCGCGCCGCGGGGAAGAACGTCCAAACGCTGACCATCCAAGTGATAGCCTACGCACAAGCGAATGGTTTCAAATCCATCGAGCACATCCAGCTTGGTAATGCAAAGACCACTTAAGCCATTAATCTGAATCGAGCGTTTTAATGCAGCAGCATCAAGCCAGCCAGTACGACGCGGACGGCCTGTCACCGAGCCAAATTCTTTACCTACCTCAGCCAAACGAATGCCGACTGGATCCTGCTTGGCAGGATTGTCATGGTCATAGAGCTCACTGGGGAAAGGCCCTGCACCAACGCGCGTGCAATACGCTTTAGTAATGCCCAAGATGTACTGCAAGGACTCTGGGCCAACACCCGATCCGGCTGCAGCATTGCCCGCCACGCAATTACTCGAGGTGACATAGGGATAGGTACCGTGATCAATGTCAAGCAAAGTGCCTTGAGCGCCTTCAAACAAGAGTGATTGTCCTGCTTGCCCGGCCGCATACAATGCGCTCGAGACATCCACTACCATCGGCTTGATGCGCACCGCATAAGACATGGCTTCATCGAGGGTGGCTTTGTAGTCCACTGGGCTCGCGCCGTAGTACTGCGTCAACATGAAGTTGTGATATTCCAGGTTCTCGCGCAACTGCTCAGCAAATTTCTCGGGATAAAACAGATCTTGCACGCGCAATGCACGGCGCGCCACCTTGTCCTCATAGGCAGGGCCGATACCCCGACCGGTGGTACCAATTTTGGCCTCGCCGCGTTTTTTCTCGCGGGCGTGATCAATCGCAACGTGGTACGGCAAAATTAAAGTGGCTGCTTCCGAAATGCGCAAGCGCGAACAAACATCTAAACCAGCTGCTTCAAGTTCACCAATTTCTTTAAAGAGTGCTTCGGGCGAGAGCACAACACCATTGCCAATATAGCAAATGACATTCTTATGCATGATGCCGGAGGGAATTAAACGCAGAATGGTTTTCTTATCACCAATAATCAGGGTATGTCCCGCATTGTGTCCACCCTGAAAGCGCACAACGGCTTGCGCATGGTCGGTTAACCAGTCGACGACTTTGCCTTTACCTTCATCACCCCACTGCGTGCCGATAACGACCACATTGCGGCCACGAGTTTGCTGTTGTTGAGGCATATTTAATCCAGTAATAAACAAATCAATCAAAACGACAAAGCGAAGTACTAGCTACTCTTGCTAGCGCTCTTTGGCTGCACTTTCCAAGTACCGCCCTGTTCCACTAAAACACGATCCAGTCGATATTCTGCACTGAGTGCAGCATCGCCAGGCGCTAGCTGAACCACAATCTCACCCGCGGCGCGAAGGGCTTGTATTGCCGCATTCAAGCCAGCATCGCTTACCCAGGGAGCTACTATTGCTGAGCGCTCCTCTAGGTCAGTTGATAGGCCGGCCAAGGTTAACAAGTCAATTGAAAAACCCGTGGCCGGACGGGCACGCCCAAAAGCCTGCCCCACATGATCGTAGCGACCGCCCCGCGCAATCGGTTGTGATAAAGCATCCACGTATGCCGTAAACATCATGCCGCTATGGTATTGATACCCCCGCAAATCGGCTAAATCAATGCTGACTTCAGGTGCCGATGGCACCCTGACAATGGCATTCGTTAGTCGCTCAAGCAGAGCTAAGGCATCGCTGACTAGGGTGTTGCTTGGCAAAGCCTTGCGCGCCCGCACGAGTACTTCTTTTGCTGGGCCACTTAATTCCGTTAATGCCATCAAAGCCTGGCTAACTGGCTGCGGCAAGTTGCGCGACCATGCTGCAAGGCTACTGCGGTCTTTGCTTTGCAAAAGGCCGTAGAGGGTTTCAATTTCTTCTTTTGAAATAGCCTGATCTGCCAAGATGCCAGTCAATATGCCGGCATGCGAGAGATCAAGGTAGGCTTGCTTGAGCCCAGCGGTTTGCAGTGTTTGCAAGAGAAGGGAAAGCGCCTCTAAATCAGCCTCCCAACCAGCGTGGCCATATATTTCTGCGCCCAGTTGTAATTCTTCGCGCGAAGAACAGCCAATCGGGGTTCGAGTATGTGCAATGGGTCCGGCATAACAGAGGCGCGTTACGCCAGTGCGGTTGAGTAAGTGGGCATCAATACGGGCGACTTGGGGCGTCATATCAGCACGCAGCCCCAGCGTTCTACCCGAGAGCTGATCAACTAATTTAAACGTTTGCAAGTTGAGGTCAGCGCCCGTCCCCGTGAGCAATGAATCTAAAAACTCGAGCAAAGGAGGGGCAACCAGTTCGTAGCCGTAGGAACGATAAAGGTCGAGCAAACTGCGGCGCAGCTGCTCTACTTTACGTGCCTTGGCAGGCAAGACATCGGCGATGTCTTCGGGCAATAACCAGCGATTCACGATACGCGCTTCTTATTTTTTATTGAGGTGCTTGAAGAACTCATTATTGGGTTCAATCACCATAATATCGCGCTTATCTTTAAATGAACTCCGATAGGCCTCTAGGCTGCGGTAAAACTGCGCAAACTGCGGATCACGACCGAATGCCTCGGAATACAAGGCAGTTGCCCGGGCATCTCCAGCACCTTTGATGCGCTGCGCTTCACGGTAGGCTTCGGCCAAGATGACATCGCGCTGGCGCTCTGCATCGGCACGGATCTTATCGGACTCAGCAGCACCGGTTGAGCGCAACTCATTGGCTACGCGCTTGCGCTCAGCTTCCATGCGGCGATAGACCGAGTCACTAATTTCAGCTAAGAGATCAATACGCTTGAGGCGCACGTCAACAATTTCAACGCCAATATCTGCCGCATCTACCTCTACTTTTTTACGAATGCTTTGCATTACTTCATCGCGCTGCTCAGAAATAATTTCCCGCACAGTACGCTTGGTGAACTCTTCATTGAGGGCCGAACGCACGAGCTGCGTTAAGCGATCCGAAGCCATCCGCTCATCACCCTTGAAGCTAATGAAGAATTTACGCGGATCAACAATACGCCATTTAACGTACGAGTCAACCAGTAAGTTTTTCTTTTCAGCAGTGATGTAGCGCTCTGCTTCCGGATTATCAATCGTCATAATGCGGCGATCAAAGAAGCGGATATTTTGAAATGGCGCTGGCAACTTGAAATTCAGACCCGCATCATCGGCTACACGAACAAACTGGCCGAAGGCAAAGACTACGGCAAATTTACGTTGATCCACAACGAAGACGCTAGATAAAACAACAATGACCAGTAAAACAAGGCCAACCAGGATGGCAATGACGCGATTTGGATTCATATTCATTATCGTGCGTCCCGATCTCGGCTGCGCAGACCGCCATCGCGGCGATCCGCAGGGCGCTCAGGCGCTCTAGTGGTGGGAGCAGGTACATCAGGTGCAGCGCCTACAGTGACTGAGCCACTTGCCGCCGCTTGACTTGCTGCTTTTGCGCTTTCAGCACTGACCTGCGAGACGATCTTATCGAGCGGCAAATACAACATGCTGTTGCTTTTTGAGGTGTCGACCAAAATCTTCGAAACATTGGTGTACACCTCACGCATCGTATCGACATACATGCGATCACGCGTGACTTGGGGTGCCTTGGCGTATTCAACCAAAATCTGCTTAAAGCGCATCGCATCGCCCTCTGCGGTTGCAGTGACACGGGCTTTATAGCCTTCCGCCTCCTCAATTAATCGCGCTGCGGTACCTTTGGCACGCGGAATAATGTCATTGGCATAAGCTTGTCCTTCGCTCTTCAGGCGCTCTTGATCTTGGCTTGCCTTAACAGCGTCGTCAAAGGAAGCTTGCACCTGCTCGGGTGGCTGCACGTTTTGTACTGTGACGCTGGTAATAAAGATGCCTGCCTTGTAACTATCCAGAATGCGCTGAATCGATGCGGTTAAATCAATCGCGATCTTCTCGCGCCCTTCGTAGAGCACCGTATCCATCGTGCTCCGCGCGACGATTTCACGAACCGCGGTTTCGGCGGCTTGCACTACGGCAAAATCCGGATCGCGATTATTAAATAAATACTCGGTTGGGTCTTTCAAACGGTACTGCACCGCAAACCGAACATCGATGATGTTTTCATCTTCGGTCAGCATGGAGGAATCTTTTTGATTGGTCGCCTTAATCACGACGGAACGCCCCACCTCGACTGACCGGACCGCAGAAATATTCACCACCTCGGTCGTTTGGAAGGGATACGGCATACGCCAATTAATACCAGGGCCTGCGGTATAGCTGTACTTACCAAAGGTCAGAACCACGCCGGCCTGGCCCTCTTGGATCATAAAAAAGCCGGTCGCAATCCAGATAAAAAAGACACCACCAAGGGCAGCTAAGACACCATTTTTCGATGAGAACGGCAGTCCACCCGAAAAGATGGGAGGGCGTGAACCGCCGCTCGGTGGGCCGCCACGGCCATTATTCGGGTTCGGGTTTGGATTGGGCTTGCCATCCCAGCCGCCACTTGGCCTGCTGGGGCCTTTTTTGCCACCAAAGAGGTTGCTGAGGCGGTCATTGAAGTCGCGCCAGAGTTCATCGAGGTCAGGCGGGCCATTACCCACTGGCTTGCGATCCGGATCTGGTTTGTTCGTCGGCGGATTGGCTGAGGCGCCCTGCTCTTCTGCTGGGGGCTTGGCGCCCTCATTGCCAGCATTGCCGTCCTTGGATCCAGTGGAATCGCCTTTATTGTCATTTGGGCGTGGCGAATTACCCCAGCCAGGGTCATTTACCGAAAAAATCGAAAGCAGTCTACGCATCATGGGGTAAATAGTGTTTTAGTGGAATCGGGTTAAATTCAGCGGAATCAGGTCGTTCTGTCATAGGGGCCAACAACTCCTCCGTAGTCAATTGCGACTTAGGCCGGTTGTGCTCATCCCTTATTCTATCAGTCATTACAGCGCTTTGAGCGAGAGTATCCCTCAGTAAATCAAGGCCCAGCCCCGTTTGCGCCGACAGATAAATGCGGCTTGGCTGACCCTCAATATCCCTTACAACCATGGGCCCTTTCGTAAAGGTCTGGGGCATGAGGTCAATCTTATTCATCACTTCCATCCGCGGGGTGGAATCGGCCCCAATTTCAGCCAAAACGGCCTCTACTTGGGCTTGCTGCTCTTTGGCCACAGGACTACAAGCATCAATCACGTGGAGTATTAAGTCCGCATGAATAGTCTCGTCCAAGGTCGCCCGAAAAGCCTCAACCAATTGATGCGGCAAATCCCGGATAAATCCAACCGTATCGGAGATGACAATCGACCCCACTTCCGGCAAAAATACGCGCCGCGAGGTGGTATCGAGGGTGGCAAAGAGCTGATCGGCAGCATAGGTATCGGCCTTGGTTAAGGCGTTAAACAAAGTCGATTTACCGGCATTGGTGTAGCCAACCAAGGAAACTGAGAACACGTCCTTGCGGCTTCGCGACCGACGCTGCGTGCGCTGCTGGCGTTGCAACTTTTCCAGCTCGAGCTCGAGGCGTTTGGCTTTCGTTGCCAACATGCGTCGATCCAGCTCCATTTGGGTCTCGCCAGGGCCGCCGCGCAAACCAATACCGCCCTTTTGACGTTCCAAATGGCTCCATGCCCGCACTAAGCGCGACATCCGGTAGCGTACCTGCGCCAACTCCACCTGCGTTTTACCAATGTGGCTTTGGGCGCGCTGGGAAAAAATATCCAATATCAAGCCCGTGCGGTCCATCACGTGGTGACCGAGGTGGCGCTCTAAATTACGCTGCTGACTTGGTGATAAAGGATGATTGAAGATGACGAGCTCAGCGTCGTTGTCCTCTAAGGCCCGCTTAATTTCATTGGCCTTGCCGGATCCAACAAATAAAGCCGGATCAGTGCGGCCTTTGCGTGCTACCACGCGCGCTACAGGGATGGAGCCTGCGCTATCAGCCAACAGGCTCAGTTCAGCCATGCTGTCGGGGAAATCTTCTCGCCCCGAATCGACTCCTACTAAAACTGCGCGAACGGGATCAATGCCGGTTTTATGCAGAAGGCTCATCCTCATCAGCACGGAACGTGACCGCACGCGCCGGTACGATGGTCGAAATGGCATGCTTATAGACCATTTGCGTGACGGTATTGCGCAACAAAACAACGTACTGATCAAAGGATTCAATATTGCCCTGCAGCTTAATGCCGTTGACCAAGTAAATCGATACCGGTACGTGCTCTTTGCGCAAGGTATTCAGGAAGGGATCCTGAAGTAATTGGGTTTTATTGCTATTCATACTGCTCCTTATTCATTATTGGATGTGTGGGAGTCTTGCTTTTATTGAGGGACTGCAGGGCCAACTACGGAACATCGCCCTATGGTTATTAATATATACCGCCTACCAAACTTTTGCCAAGCCTAAAACAGCGGCGAAAAAGGTGCTGGATTAGCGTTTTTTGCCCTTATCTGCATCCACATAAGGGTTTTTATTGGTGCGCATTTCAATTCGCAAAGGGGTTCCCCGCAACTTAAATGCTTCCCGAAAGCGCCCTTCTAAATAGCGCTTGTAGCTGTCCGTTACACCGCTGAGCGCACTGCCGTGAATCACTACTATCGGCGGGTTCATGCCGCCTTGGTGGGCATAGCGCAATTTAGGACGACCCATGCCAACGCGCTTGGGTTGTTGATGCTCCACGGCCTCCGCCAAAATACGCGTGAGCCTTGGGGTTGGTAGTTTCGCCATGGCTGCGGCATACGCTAAGTCAACGTCTTTAAAAAGCTCTTTGAGTCCCGTTCCTTTTGCCGCTGAAATGGGGTGCACGTTTGCGAAATCCAAGAAACGCAGCTTTTGACCAATCTCAACACGGCAGCGCTCTTTAACGTAGTGATCGATGCCATCCCATTTATTGATTGCCAGGACCAGTGCGCGGCCCGCTTCCAAAATAAAGCCCGCAATGTGCGCGTCTTGCTCTGAAATATCTTGCTGGGCATCGAGCATCAAGATCACGACATTGGCATCGGCAATGGCCTGCAGCGTTTTAACTACAGAAAACTTTTCAATTGCTTCAAATACCTTGCCGCGGCGACGCAAGCCTGCGGTATCAATCAAGATGTAGGGTTTACCGTTGCGTTCAAACGGCACTTCAATCGCATCGCGCGTCGTGCCCGGCATATCAAATGCAATCACCCGCTCTTCGCCAATGAGTTTGTTGATCAGCGTCGACTTACCCACATTAGGGCGGCCGACAACGGCAATCTTCATGGCTCGGGGCGTTAAGGGGTCGGACTCCGCGCTGTCATCGGGTTCGGGAATGCCGAGCTCATCTAGCGCATCATCAATCAATGTTTTAACGCCGTCACCGTGCGCCGAGGAAATCGCAAACGGCTCACCCAATCCCAGTTCATGAAAATCAGCCGTCACTACGCCATGCGACATACCTTCGGTTTTGTTGACCGCCAGCACAACCGGGCGACCGGTCTTGCGCAGAAAATCAGCAATCACGCGGTCTTGCGGTGCCATGCCTAGGCGACCGTCCACGAGGAAAATAATTAAGTCGGATTCGGCAACGGCTTGCTTGGTTTGTTTAGCCATCTCGGCAACAATGCCGGTTTTTGCGACCGGCTCAAAGCCACCGGTATCGACGCAAATAAACTCACGCGAGGTAATGCGGCTGTTGCCGTAATGGCGATCCCGGGTTAAGCCAGAAAAGTCCGCTACCAGCGCATCGCGCGAACGCGTCAAGCGATTGAATAAGGTGGATTTACCGACGTTCGGTCGGCCAACGATGGTGATGACTGGCTTCATTTGGGGCTGTACGCCGTTAACTTGCCACCTTGAGACTGAACCAGAATCAAGCCGCCTACTGCGATCGGTGCTGCCGTCACCGGCGTTGAGTCATGGCGAATGCGCGCTAGCATCTCGCCGCCCGACTGCGACATTGCATGAATGTATCCTTGCTTATCACCCATTAAAACGACCCTGCCAATTGCTAAGGGCTCGCCGACATCGCGCCACGTCAGTTGGGTGTTCTCCCATACCTGTACGCCGTCACTGCTTCGAAATGCGGTGACGTGCGATTTTTCATTGGCGGCAAAGACAAACTCGGTACTTTGTGTAGTGCCAGTAAAACTAGAAAAATCTTTAAACCAAATCAGTGTGCCCGTGCGCACTTGCGCACAACCAATGCGACCCTGATAGGACACAGCACAAATACGCTCACCTTCCATGCTGGGTTTGGCACTCACATCATTGAGGCGCTCGATTTCGGAGAAGCCTTTCGGAAAGGAGATTGGGGTTTCCCAAACGAGTCCGCCATTGGCAATCCCAATCATGCCAAAACGACCACCGGCAAACCCCGTCACAATCACTTCATTACCAATCGATAGCATGCCGTAACCCACCCGCAAGGACAATGCCGATTGCTGGCGCTGGTAAATCCAGCGGCGCTTACCGGTCGCCGCATCCAAACCCACAAAGCGATTATCTAAGCCGCGAATCACTACCACTCCACCGGCTACAACCGGAGCAGTCAATACTTCCCCGCCGATATGAAACTTCCAAATATTCTTACCGGTGTCATCGTAGGCAAACACATCGCCTTCGGTAGTCACGACTGCAGTCACTTTGCCATCCGAGCCAGGACCAATGCTGAGCTTTTCTGGAACGGTCACATCCCAGAGTGTTTTACCGCTTTGCAAATCCAATTTAAGCAAACTGCCGCGACGCGACGCGGCATAGACGGCATCGCCCACCACCGCAGGATGAAAGTTAAAGGGCTCCGATGAACCAATGCTGACAGACCATACGGGCGCTAAATCAAACTGGTTGCTGACGTTCACGAGCTCAGCGGGCTGGCGCACGCGCGCCTTGCCGGTGCAAGCAACGAGGCTGACTGCCAATACGGCAACAACAGCGGCGCCTAGAAGTCGCCTCATTCAATGCCTCCAACGGCATCAAGCTTTACTTTAAGAAGAGTGCGCGCCTCTTGCGGGAATTCTTTGGATTTTTCCAATAACTTCCACGCTTGCGAATAACTGCTTCGCGCATCAGTATTTTTCCCTTGCACCAAAAACCAATCACCACGGCGCTCGAGCCACAACGGTTCAAATCCAGGAGTTGGCGCCCCCTTCAAAATCGCATCGGCCTCGGCTAAGGACTTTGCACTACCCTCGTCCATCAAGGCCGCTGCCAGGCGCAATTTGCCCAAGGCTTTGTAGCCATCGTTGGCTGACTTTTCAGCAACCCAGCGTAAGAAGGCTTGGGACTTAGCGGCATCCCCTGCATCGGCAGCCAGTTTTGCTGCAATCAAACTGGCCATAGGGGCGTAACTGGTCCCAGCAAATTGCTTTTGCAAGTCTTCGGCAGCCAGAATGCTTTGGTCTTTATTGCCCTTCTCAATCGAGCCCATCATGGTTTCATAGAGCTTACCGGCTTCGGTTGCCTGGCTATTCTTCCACCATTGCCAACCGTTGTAGGCAGCAAATGCAAATAAAGCAGCGGTAACTAAGCCCATGATGAGGGAGCGGTATTTCTCCCAAAAGGCTTTAAAGCTATCAAGTTGTTCTTGTTCTTCGAGGTCTAAAGGCATAACGGTCCAAGCTATTAAATACGATACGAATGCGTCATTCTATTCGGATGTCGCTACTAAGGCATCAATTACGGTGCCGAGCAATCCATCCAAGGCAATGGCGCGCTGCTCTTCGCCGCCACGCAAATCTTTAAGTTGCGCCTCATTGCGGGCAAGCTCATCCGGGCCAATGATCACCGCATACGCCGCGCCGCTGGCATCGGCTTTCTTCATTTGAGACTTAAAACTCGCTGCTTGGCCGTCAGGCGCGCAAAATAAAACAACATCAATGCCGGCACTGCGCATTTCCTCAGCCGCAACCAAGGCGGTACGCAAGGTCTCGCCGCCCTGATGCAAAACAAAGACATCGCATAAATTGGTGGGCTCTGGCAATGACTCTGACACCTTCATGAGTTCAAGTACCCGCTCCATACCCATGGCCCAGCCACAGGCTGGTGCTGGCTTACCGCCCATGCGTTCGATTAAGGGATCGTAACGTCCGCCGCCCGCAATCGTGCCTTGGGCGCCGAGGGCATCCGTTACCCACTCAAACACCGTCAAGTTGTAATAATCCAAACCCCGCACCAAGCGTGGATTGATTTTGCACGGTACGTTATTGGCCTTCAGTAAAGCTTGTACTGCTTCAAAATGCGCTAGTGATTCTGGTCCCAGAAAATCCAGCAACCGCGGCGCGCCTTCAA
Source organism: Burkholderiaceae bacterium (assembly GCA_947461805.1). Lineage (GTDB taxonomy): Bacteria > Pseudomonadota > Gammaproteobacteria > Burkholderiales > Burkholderiaceae > Polynucleobacter. The sequence continues at coordinate 10,954 of CANHMJ010000010.1, read as the reverse complement.
TCAGGGCTTGCATGTCTGGGTTTTTTGAATCCAGGATGCGCAACGGATTGGTTTTGAGGCGCCGCTGTGAATCCGCATCCAATGCAGATGCGTTTTGCTCAAAATAGGCAATTAATGCAGTGCGGTGCAGCGCGCGCTCATCGGCCTGGCCCAGGGAATTGATTTCCAAGCGTACGCCGCGTAAGCCCAGCTCGTCCCAAAGACGTTGTCCCATCAAAATGATTTCGGCGTCAATGTCCGGGCCGGCAAACCCCAAGGCTTCAATCCCAAATTGATGAAACTGGCGATAACGACCGCGCTGTGGACGCTCATGCCGAAACATCGGACCGGTATACCAAAGGCGCTTAGGGCCGTCATAGAGTAAATTGTGTTCAATCACCGCACGCACGAGTGCAGCTGTGCCTTCTGGCCTTAAGGTGAGTTGCTCTCCATTCAAACGGTCTTCAAAGGAATACATTTCCTTCTCGACAATGTCGGTGACTTCCCCAATGCCGCGTTGAAAGACTGGAGTGGATTCGACAATGGGCGTTTTCAGTAATTCGTATCCATACGCCCGCGTCAGATCGCGAACAGCATTTTCCAAATGCGTCCACTGCTGCGCATCGGCAGGCAGCAGATCATTCATACCTCGCACGCCGTTTATTTTTTGCAGCTTCGGACTACTCATACTTGCGCACTGCCGTAACGGGTTTTGACGTACTCTTCCACAATCACCTGAAAGTCCTGCGCAATCGATTCGCCGCGCAAAGTCTTTACTTTGACGCCATCAACAAACACCGGGGCAGCGGGCGTTTCGCCTGTTCCTGGTAATGAGATACCAATATTGGCGTGCTTACTCTCGCCCGGGCCATTCACAATGCAGCCCATCACGGCCACATTCATTTCTTCAACACCCGGATGGGTTTTTTTCCATACGGGCATTTGCTGCCGTAAGTAGGATTGAATGTTGGCGGCTAATTCCTGAAAGGTCGTGCTCGTCGTACGGCCACAACCAGGGCAGGCAATCACCATCGGTGTGAAATTACGCAGACCCATGGTTTGTAAAATCTCTTGACCCACAATGACTTCATTTTCACGGGGCGCGCCAGGATCGGGCGTGAGTGAAACGCGAATGGTATCGCCAATGCCTTCTTGCAATAGGATGGCTAAAGCTGCAGTCGAGGCCACGATGCCTTTGCTGCCCATGCCGGCTTCGGTTAAGCCCAAATGCAATGGGTAGTCGCAGCGGCGCGCCAGGTCGCGATACACCGCCACTAAATCTTGTACGTTACTGACTTTGCACGAGAGCGTAATTTGGTTGGGATCCATACCCAGCTCTTCCGCCTTCTCCGCAGATTGCAAGGCGGACTGGATCAGCGCCTCGATCATGACTTCTTGTGCTGATTTAGGGCTAGGCAGCGCCGCATTGGCATCCATGATGCTGGCGAGCAGGTCTTGATCCAAGCTACCCCAGTTCACCCCAATCCGAATCGGTTTGCGGTATTCGCAAGCGGCTTCAATCATTTGTGCAAATTGGGGATCGCGCTTCGCGCCCTTGCCCACATTGCCTGGATTGATGCGGTACTTCGATAAGGTCTTAGCGCACTCGGGGTGCTCTTTGAGCAGCGTATGGCCGTTGTAATGAAAGTCGCCAATGAGCGGCACGTGCACGCCCATCTTATCGAGCTGCTCGCGAATATAGGGAACAGCAGCTGCGGCAGCCGGCGTGTTGACGGTAATGCGCACCATTTCTGAACCGGCTCGCGCTAACTCTTTTACTTGAATCGCGGTTGCCAAGGCATCTTCGGTATCGGTATTGGTCATCGACTGAACACGGACCGGTGCATTACCACCAACCGTAATGCGGGCACTTTCCCAAACCACTTCCGATTGGCGTGAAGCGCGCCTAGAGGATGGGCCAAGTGGTAATGGAGGTAAGCAATTCAACATAGTTTTATTAGATGCTGTCATTGGGTTAGGAAATATTAACGGTTGACCCATTCGATGGGCTGCTCATAGAGCGCGCGCTCACGCACGCGAGTCCGATCAACCACATCGCCAGCGAGTTGGCCACATGCGGCAGCGATATCATCGCCACGGGTTTTACGCACGGTGGCAATCATGCCGGCGTCTTGCAATAAATGCATAAATGCCTGAACACGTTGCGGCAATGAGCGCGTCAGACCGGATTCAGGGAAAGGATTAAATGGAATCAAGTTAACCTTGCATTTAATACCGCTTAGTAAGCGAATTAACTCTTTGGCCTGCGCATCGCTGTCGTTCACATTTTCGAGCATGCAGTATTCAAAGGTTAAAAAATCACGCGGGGCAAAATCCAAATAGCGCTCACACGCCGCCAGTAATTCGCGCAGTGGGTATTTAATGTTGAGGGGGACTAACTGATCACGCAGGGCATCATTTGCGGCATGCAAGGACACTGCCAACGCAACCGGGCAATCCTGCGACAAGCGATCCATCATCGGCACAACGCCTGAGGTGGATACCGTAACGCGGCGACGTGACAAGCCATAGGCATTGTCATCGAGCATCAAGCGCAAGGCAGTCAGCACGTTGTCGTAATTGAGTAAGGGCTCGCCCATGCCCATCAGCACTACGTTTGAGACCACGCGGCCACTGTACACATAACCGGGGGTTGGGTATTGCTCTAAACGCAATACCGCGTTGGGATCTTTTTTGAGTTCGTGCTCGGCGTACCAAAGTTGACCGATGATTTCACCGGCGGTGAGGTTGCGTGAGAAACCTTGATAACCCGTGGAGCAAAAACGGCAGTTCACCGCGCAGCCGGCTTGCGATGAAATACACAAAGTACCGCGGTCGTCTTCCGGTATGAAGACCATCTCCACCGCATCTTTAGCGCCCACATCAATCAACCACTTGCGCGTACCGTCTTCGGCCTGCTCATCCCGGATGACGGGTAGCGGTTTAATTTCAGCGCTGTCAGCTAAGGAGGTGCGAAAGGTTTTTGCTAGATCACTCATCGCGGCGATATCCGACACGCCGCGATGGTGAACCCAATTCAGGAGCTGCTTTGCCCGAAAGGGTTTTTCATTTAGACCCGCGACATACGCTGCCATACCGGCAGCGTCAAAATCCAGGAGATTTGTGCGCGGGGTAGTCAATCAATTAACGCGAAAAGATGTTCATGCCTGGGAAAAAGAATCCAATTTCCACAGCAGCAGTTTCTGGTGCATCGGAACCATGGACCGCATTGGCATCAATGCTGTCTGCAAAGTCAGCGCGGATGGTGCCCTTGTCGGCTTTCTTCGGATCGGTTGCACCCATGAGTTCACGGTTTTTTGCAATGGCGTTGTCGCCCTGCAATACCTGAATCATCACCGGCCCAGAAATCATGAAACTCACCAAATCTTTAAAGAATGGGCGAGCAGCGTGAACAGCATAAAACTGCTCGGCTTCTGACTGCGATAAGTGCGCCATTTTGGATGCGATGACTTTGAGGCCAGCTTGCTCAAAACGAGAATAAATCTGTCCGATTACATTTTTTGCTACTGCATCCGGTTTAATAATAGAAAGGGTGCGCTCCATTGCCATGCAAAACTCCAGTGATTAATTCAATAGTAATAAAAAACAGCCATTTTTGACCAAAATTATCAGGGTATTGGCTGCCGATGCGGGTATTCTGCGTTTCATTAACGCATCGCAATTATACATTGCTTAGCCCGTATTTACCCCCATGTCCATTACCCTAAGCCATTGAATTTACTAGGTATAACCCTATTTTGTTTATTCCTATTGGATTAGGCCCTTGATTTAATCGATTTTGTCTATACTTACCATCAAAGTCCCGTGGTGGACTCACGTTATTAGATAAAAGGAGTCAATATGAGTGATTTGAACTCGTTCGGCTTTGGGCAAACAGGCTCAGTTGCAAATGCACAGGTCCGAAACAAGGTACTGCGTAATACCTACGCCCTGCTGGCACTTTCCATGGTTCCAACCGTCATCGGCGCTTGGCTCGGTGTTGCAATGGGATTCAAGCTATTTGAAGGCAGCCCCTTCATGGGCTTTATCGTTTTTATGGCTGTGGCCTTCGGTTTCTTCTGGGCGATTGATCGCAATAAGGACAGCGGCCTAGGCGTAGTGCTGTTATTGGCCTTCACCTTCTTTATGGGTGTGATGCTGTCCCGTTTAGTTGGCTATACCCTGGGCACTTACAGCAACGGCGCAACCCTCATCATGGGTGCATTTGGTGGTACTGCCCTGATCTTCACGGTCATGGCCAGCATTGCTACCGTCAGCAAGCGTGATTTTGGCAGCATGGGTAAGTTCCTCATGATTGGCGTCATACTGCTGATCGTAGCTTCCCTTGCCAACATTTGGCTGCAAATGCCTGCCTTGATGTTAACTTTGATGGTGTTGGCAATTGCAATTTTCTCTGCCTTCATCCTGGTGGACGTTCAGCGCGTTGTCAATGGCGGTGAAACCAACTACGTGATGGCGACACTTGCGATTTACTTAAATGTGTACAACATCTTCACCAACCTCCTGGCCCTCTTCGGGATCATGGGTGGCGATCGCGACTAAGTAGTAGTAGAGATGCAGTAATTAAGCGCCCTTCGGGGCGCTTTTTTATTCCGGTGATTGAAGTTCAAAGACCGCAATCGACTCCACGTGCGACGTATGGGGAAACATATTGATGATGCCAGCCGATTGCAACTGGTAGCCGGCGTGATGTACCAAAATAGCAGCATCCCGCGCTAGGGTTTTGGGGTTGCACGATACGTAGACAATGCGCTCTGGTAAGAAGCCATCCCACTCATGCTGCCCTGCTTTACTTGCTTGAACAATGTTGGCTAATGCCTGGCAGATGGCCATTGCGCCCTCTCTGGGCGGATCGATTAACCAGCGCTCCGCTTTGCCCCACGAAACAATGGTATCGATGCTGACTTCAAAGAGATCGCTTTGCATGAAGCGGGCTTTGTGGCTAAGGTGATTGTGTAGGGCATTTTCAGTAGCGCGCTCAACTAGACTGGCAAGACCTTCAATGCCCAATACGGCACTGGCCGTGCGAGCCAATGGCAAAGTGAAGTTACCGACACCACAAAAGAGATCGATCACACGATCGCCTGCTTGCACTTGCAGTAGCCTTAGGGCTCGGCTCACGAGCGATCGATTCATCAGGTGATTAACCTGCGTAAAGTCGGCGGGCTTAAACGGCATCTCAATACCAAACTCAGGCAAACGGTAGCAAAGCGTTCCGGTTGGCGGATGAAAGGGAGTCAAGCTTTGTAAGCCGCTGGGCTGCAGCCAAATCCAAACATCATGTCGCTCTGCAAAGTCTTTGATTGCAGTTTGATCCGCCTCGGTTAGCGGCTCTAAATGCCGAATGGCCAGAGCCGTAACCTGACTATCAATCGCTTTGCCCTCGCCTACAGCAAGTTCGATTTGCGGCACTCGGCTCGGATCACTGAACGACATGATGAGTGCGCGCAGGGGCTCGAGTAAATCGGATACATGCTTGGGCAGTATTTGACATGAAAGCATGTCGGCGACATACGCGCTTTGGTGCTCATGAAAACCCACCAGCACCGTACCTTTTTTAATCGAGCGATTAACCACACTAAACCGAGCGCGGTGGCGATAGTGCCACGTAGGCCCAGCCATCGGCCTTAAAACCTCCTGCGGGCGCAGCTGCCCGATGTGCAGCAGGTCATCTTCCAGCACGCGTTGTTTGATGGCGATTTGTGCGCGTATATCCAAGTGCTGCATGGTGCAACCGCCACACACCCCAAAGTATTCGCATGCAGGCTTGGCTCGAAAGACCGCTTCTTTCAGGATATCGATTACTTTGGCTTTGGAGAAACGGGACTTATCGCGGGTAATTTGGTAGCGCACTACCTCGGTTGGTAAGGCGCCCCGAATGAAAATCACCTTACCGCTCTCACCGCGCGTAACTGCTTCTTCGCTGGGCGCTAAGCGAGCAATGCCTTGCGCATCCAGATCCAAACCTTCCACCTGAATCGGATCAGAGATACCGTGACTTTCTGGCGCTACGCGTGCGCGTGATCGCCTAGGCATCGCCTGCAAAGCCAGCGAGGTATTCTTGCCAGGCTTGGCCATGGGGCTCTTTGGCTTCTATCTCCAAATAGCGCTTCACAAAGTTCAACTCTTCATCGTGCTCTGCTTGCGTCACACCACCCCGCATCAGTTGGTAGCGGCAATACATCAGATAAGTATTAACCACATCGGTTTCGCAATAACGCCGAATGTCGGCAATCTTGCCATCTTGATAGGCTGGCCACACTTGACTGCCATCCATGCCGAGCTTCCCTGGAAAGCCGCACAGTTTGGCTAGGGCATCCAAGGGCGCATTGGCCCTGCCATTAAATTTAGCGAGCAGGTCCATTAAATCCAAATGCCGCATGTGGTAGCGGCTAATGTAGTTATTCCACTTAAACTCGCGGCTATCGCTATCCTGACTCTCGCCCATTTCCCAGTAGCGCGGGGCATGTACTTGATTGATTAAGGCGCGGTAGTGCAGCACTGGCAAATCAAAGCCGCTGCCATTCCACGATACCAATTGCGGCGTGTACTTTTCGATTAAATCAAAAAATGCCTGAATCAATACTTTCTCAGAATCATCTGGATTGGCAAGGGAGCCAACCTTAATTTGTGGCAAGCCTTCTTTGGTGGTGCGCCGAATCACACAGGAGATTGCCACAATGCGCTGTAGATAGAGCGGTAAAAAATCGCTGCCGGTTTTATCTAAACGCAGTTGCATGACCTGTTGCGCTACATCCCTATCGGCCATGCTCGCCGGGAAATCCTCCAGCCGGCGCAGACCTGCTACATCCGGAATGGTCTCAATATCAAATACCAGAACAGTTGTCATGCCACCTTACGTTACTGCAGGAAAGGCAGCGGATCTACGGGCTTGCCATTCACGCGCAGTTCAAAGTGAAGCCGCACGGAGTTGGTATCGGTATCGCCCATTTCTGCAATGGTTTGCCCTTTGCGCACCGTATCGCCCTCTTTCACCAATAAATTGCGATTGTGGGCATAGGCGGTGAGGTAGGTATTGTCATGCTTCACAATCACTAAATTGCCGTAGCCGCGCAGACTATTGCCGGCATAAACAACCCGGCCATCGCTCGCCGCCTGAATCGGATCACCTAACTTACCGGCAATGTCGATTCCTTTGTTCTTGCCGTCTACAAAGTCTTCCACTACCTTGCCTTTAGCTGGCCATGACAACCGAATACCTGGCGGTGGCGCATCGGGCTTGACTGCCTCAATCTTGGGTTCTGCTGCCGGCTCCGCCATTCTTTGCGGAGCGGGTGTGGCGGCCGCAGACGTCAAGGGTTTTACGGTCATTGCGTTTGCAGGTGGCCTTACCAGCAATAACTGATCGACTTCAATCAAGTTGGGATCGGTCAGGTTATTCCAGCGCACGATGTCGCGATAGGACTGCCCGTGATCCAAAGCAATCCGCAATACAGTATCCCCCCGTTTCACGCGGTAATACCCCGGCGGCGTTGGAATGCTGGCTGTAGTTGCGGCGGGTGCAGTAGATTCCGAGCGCGAACGGTCGATTATGGTTGCGGGCTTTGTACGCGTGGTGCTACAAGCCGATAGCAATACGGTGGCGCTCAGTAGCGTCAACACCAGTCGAGCGGGCACGGCGCTGCGCATCAATGGGGTGTTCCAAAATGGGCTAAGGGTTTTCATACTACCCCTGATTGTAAAGGCACAAAAAAGACATCGTCTAGGGCGGTGCGCTGATAGCGGTGCGAGCTCACCCGCTCAATCAAAAGCAATTGCTGCTCTTTTGCATTCCGTGCGACCGGGGCAACCAAACGCCCGCCGATCGCCAGCTGATCCAGTAACGCATCCGGAATGCCTAAACCCGCCGCGGCGAGAATGATCGAGTCAAACGGGGCAGCCTGGGGAAGACCTAAAATGCCATCGCCATAAATCAAGCGCAGGTTTTTAATCCGAAATGGCCTTAAATTATCGCGGGCTAAATCATGCAGCGGCCGAATGCGTTCAATCGAATACACCTCATCGGCCAGCAGGCTCAATACAGCGGCTTGATACCCGCAACCAGTGCCGATTTCGAGGACTTTATTCAGGGGCTGTTTGGATTTATGCAAGAGCTCAATCATGCGCGCCACCACCGAAGGCTTGGAGATGGTTTGCTGATGCCCAATGGGTAATGCAGAATCTTCATACGCTTGCGGATGCAATCCGGCATCCATAAAAGCATGGCGTGGCACGGTTGCAATGGCATCTAAGGTTTTGGCATGCTTAACACCAGCCATTGCTACCTTGGTAGCAAGCGCCTGCCGGTGTCCAGCAAACCGATCAGCAGAGGCCGACTTCAATCGCGATTCCAGCCGTCTGCAGCCATCGCTTTTTGCCGAGCGTGGTCAGTAAGATCAAGCTGCATTGGCGTAATCGAAATGCAGCCCTCATTAATCGCGTGAAAATCCGTACCAGCAGAGTCATTCTTGGCATCGCCAGCAGCGCCGATCCAATAAATCTTATCTCCGCGCGGATTATTTTGCACCACCACCGGTTGCGAGTGGTGGCGATTGCCCAAGCGCGTAACCCGCCAGCGCTTGAGTTCTTCGTAGGGCCGATTCGGAATGTTGACATTCAGCAAGGTGGCAACGCCATCGGCCTGCTGGGGATTTTTTGGCATCGGATGGGATAGCATTTGTTTGACGATGTCGTGCGCGGCTCGCGCTGCATCATCAATGCGGTTCCAGCCCCGATCGATTTGCGAGAACGCAATGCCAGGAACACCAAACATCACACCCTCTACCGCTGCAGCCACCGTACCCGAATAGAGCACGTCTTCGCCCATGTTCTCGCCTTGGTTAATACCAGAAACGACTAAATCGGGGCGATGGTCTAAATAACCCGTCATGGCAATGTGCACGCAATCGGTTGGGGTGCCATTAATAAAGACAAAGCCATCGCGCTCGCCGCCGGCAATCCGGTGAATCGACAAGGGACGCGACAGCGTTAATGAATTGGAGGCGCCGCTGTGGTTTTGCTCGGGCGCAATTACCGTAATCCGGCCCAAGGGGCGGATTGCATTTACCAAAGCCAATAAACCAGGCGCTAAATAGCCATCGTCATTGGAGATCAGAATGTGGGGCAACGTGGAGTCGCCGGAAGGAAAAGAGGTAGCCATACCTCATGATACCGAGACTTTGGCAGGGGCTGGCAGACTCCGGCAACGGAACCAGCCATAAATGACTGGCAGTACTAGAAGGGTCAGAATGGTGGTGGTCACCATGCCGCCCACAATCACCAGTGCCAAGGGGCGCTGCGCCTCCGAGCCAATTGAGGTCGAGAGCGCGGCAGGCAATAATCCAAAACCCGAGAGCATGGCGGTCATTAATACGGGTCTGACGCGCAAGGCAGCGCCCTCTACCATCGAGTCCTTCATGGCGCCATGTTCATTGGCAACCGTCTTATTAATAAATGAGATGAGAATGACGCCATCCTGAATGGCAATACCGAAAAGCGATAAAAAGCCAAAGAATGCGGAAATGCTGAGGGTCTCGCCCGCCAAGTGCAGTGCGATGACCCCGCCAATCGCAGCAAAGGGTACGTTGATCATGACAATCACCGCATCCCGGAAGTTACCAAAGGCACTTACCAAGAGTAAGAAGATTCCCAGCAAAGCTAAAGGCACAATCACCATCAGTTTGCTCTGCGCCTGTTTCATTTGATTGAATTGGCCATCCCAACTGATCGAGTAATTCGCTGGCAACACCACATTTTGTTCGACCAAGAATTGGGCATCCTCAACCGCACTACCCAAGTCGCGTCCGCGCACACTAAACTTAATGGCAATGTAGCGCTTACCGGCTTCACGGTAAATAAAGAATGGACCATCGCTGAGTTCAATCTTCGCGACCATCGAGAGCGGCACTCGTTTTCCACCGGGGGCATCGACGAGTAATTGCGAGATATCCGATACATCATTGCGACTGGCTTCGCTCAGGCGCACGGCAATACCAAAGGTCTTTTCGTCTTCCAGTAAGTTCGTGATTGCAGCGCCGCCAATGGCATTCGCCACCACCGTCTGAATATCGCTGACATTGATGCCATACCGCGCTGCGCGCTCGCGATCAATCTGAATATTCAGCGTAGGCTGTCCTAATTCCTTAAGAATGCCCTCGTCGGCTACACCACGAACGTGCCTAATTTGCTCGAGCACTTCTTTGGCTTTGGCATCGAGTACTTCTAAATCGGCGCCGTAGATTTTGACCGAGTTCTCGCCCTTCACACCGGAGAGTGCCTCATTGACGTTGTCTTGAATGTATTGTGAAAAGCTGTAATTGGCGCCAGGGATTTGATTCAAAACCCCTTCCAGTTTATGAATCAATTGTTTCTTACTGCTTCCATCGGGCAACTTATCGGGCGACTTCAAATAAAGACCAAACTCGATATTAAATACACCGGTAGAGTCAGTGCCGTCGTCGGGCCGACCGATTTGCACGGCCACTTTATCGATTTCAGGCTGTTGAATGAAATTCTCGCGCAATTGGTTAGCGACTTTAATTGAGTAGTCGAGGTCGACCGTGTTGGGGAGCGTCACCCGCAACCAAATGTTATTTTCTTCCAGGGTCGGTAAGAAAGCCGTACCCAACCGCGTGACGCTCAGCAAGGTGAGTCCAAGAATGAATACCGCAACGGCCACAATCGTTCTGGGTCGATCCATCCAGCGGCGCAGCAAGGGTTTATAGGCCTCAATCAAACGGGTAATAAAACTCGGCGGCTTATGCCCCATGGTCTCGCCAAAGATCAAAGAGATCATCGCTGGCAAAAAGGTCAGACTCAAAATCACTGCAGCGATTAAGGCAAAGCCCATCGTAAAGGCCATCGGCTTAAAGATGATGCCCTCTACCCCGCCCATAAAAAATAGTGGGGAGTAGGCGACAATAATGATGCCCGTGGAATAGATCATCGCCCGCTG
>CANHMJ010000009.1 GCA_947461805.1 Burkholderiaceae bacterium | reverse complement strand
AATTAATCTGACCATAGGCTTTTCATACAACGCGCATGAAGATCGAAAAAAATACCGTCGTGTCGCTTCGCTATAAATTAACCGATGCGCAAAACAACCTCATCGAAGAGCCTGATTCTCCGATGGTATACCTCCACGGTGGTTATGACGGCACTTTTCCAAAAATTGAAGCGTTATTGGATGGGCATGAACTGGGTTTTGAAACCACGGTGCAGCTTGAGCCTGGCGATGCATTTGGGGAATACGACCCCGAATTATTAAAAATAGAGCCCCGTGTGCGTTTTCCGGAGCCAATTGAAATTGGTATGCAGTTCGAGGGGATACCGGAGGCCTTAGATGAGCAAGGCGAAATTGTCGCTAGCGATGATGATTCGGAAGACGACGATGATTTGCAGCCTTTAATCTATACCGTTACGGACGTTGCTGACAGCCAGGTCGTGCTCGATGGTAACCATCCCCTTGCTGGTATGGCCTTGCGTTTTACTTTGCTAGTGACGGACATCCGCTCTGCTACCGAAGAAGAGATTCAGAATCGCCATCCAGAAGGCATTGACGCAATTACCTTTGGTATGCCAAATGACGATGAGGACGATGTTGACTTAGATCAGTTAATTGATGCCGCCTCAGGTACGGGGAAAAATAATCCGCGCACCCTGCACTAAATCAGCTTTACTCTTTTAGCCACTGCTTGATGGTATCGAGGTCGTGTTTGGTCTCTAGGCCAGCATTTGACTTCGATGACTCGCTGCTATCGAGAGCCGCGTTTCCGCTGAGTTTAATTAGTTGGGCCTCGAGCAGTTTGATTTTGGCCTCTTGTTCTAGCGTTGCGTCAATCAAACCCTTGAGCGCCATCGATACGGGATCATCGACATTGGGTGTAATGCCATAGGCAGAAAAGTACGCCTTTTTGTCATTGACATCGCCACCATTTTCGTTTGAAGGTAAGTCGGGATGCAAAATGCGCGCAGGCACACCGACTGCAGTAGCGCCTGCTGGGATTTCTTTCAATACAACGGCATTGGATCCAACGCGCGCACCATCGCCAACCGTAAAGCCGCCGAGTACTTTAGCGCCTGCACTGATCACAACGCATTTACCCAGGGTGGGATGACGCTTAACACCCTTATAAAGTGAAGTGCCGCCTAGGGTGACGCCTTGGTAAATTGTGCAGTCATCGCCGATTTCGGTGGTTTCGCCAATCACAATACCCAGGCCGTGATCTAAAAAAACACGTCGACCAATTTTGGCCCCCGGATGAATTTCAATTCCAGTTAATAGCCGTGCAAGCATGGACCAAAATCGGGCAACCCACCGTAAGCCGCAATTCCATAAAAAGTGGGCAACGCGGTGGAGCCAGACGGCATGTAATCCGGGGTAGCAGGTGATGACCTCCCAGCGGTGTCGTGCTGCAGGATCACGAGCAATAATCGAATCTACTTCATCAAAAAGGGCGTTCAGCATCCTCCCAGTTTAAAGCGAACTACCTATTTTCTCAGAAGCATCTGTTTTGCGATCCCCCGAAGCAAGTCAATTTCCTCGGTTTGCAACTCTGCTCGGGCAAAAAGAGCCGCAAGCCGAGCCATGAGTTTCTTTGGATTTTCAGGGTTCAAGTACCCGATAGACTCCAGCCCTAAACGCAAATGCTCGAGCATTGCGGCAACCGCGGCGGGATCAGCTAGGTCCTCAGGCGATAGTCTCAGAGCCAAATCAGCGCCAGCAGTACCGAGCTCCTGGATAAGGCCTTCGCGCAGGCTGTAGGCGCACACCATAACTGCTTGGGCTAAATTCAGGGATGGGTAGGCCGGGTTGGCCTCAAGCCAAACACGATGACTACACAAGGCCAAATGGGCATTATCAAGACCAGTGCGCTCTGGCCCAAACATCAACGCAACCCGCTTTCCTTGGCTTAATTGCCCAACAATGCGCTGACGTGCTTCTAGCCAATCCAAGCCGGGTGGGCCAAATTCACGATCGCGGCTGGTTAATCCGAGTACCAAGGTGCAGCCGGCTACGGCAGCATTCAAGTCGACCTCTACTGAGCTTGCATCCAATACATCCATGGCGCCACTGGCCAAGGCTACCGCTTCGGGTTCATGGGCTATCCCTGGCGTTTTTGGGTTGACTAAACAGAGATCATGAAAGCCCATGGTCTTTAATGCCCGCGCTGTTGACCCCACATTGCCGGGGTGACTGGTTTCAACCAAGATCGTTCGAAGCTGGGCAAATGCATCTGCTGTGCGCTGATCGTGGGGTAGTGCTGGGGTCATGGCGTCCTTGTTTTTCATGGGATGGCTATCAGATCGTTTAGAATCAAGCCGTTAGCTCGGTATTCGATTTGGGCTTGTTCTTATTTAATTTGTTCACCACTATATATGCACCCCATGTTAAATGTGGCCATCAAGGCCGCCCGTCGTGCCGGAAACGTGATTAATCGAGCCTCTCTAAATTTAGAGCGGCTGCAGGTTGATCGCAAGCAACACAACGATTTTGTAACGGAGGTGGATAAAGCGGCCGAGGAAGCCATTATTGAAATCCTCAGCGACGCCTATCCAACGCATGGTTTTTTAGCAGAAGAAACCGGTGAACACAACCCTGGAGCAGAGTCGGTTTGGATCATCGATCCGCTAGACGGCACCACCAATTTCATTCATGGCTTTCCACAATACGCGGTATCGATTGCCCTCTCTGTTGGCGGCGTCACGCAGCAGGCAGTGGTATACGACCCGAATCGCGATGAGCTCTTTACTGCAACCCGCGGAAGCGGCACCTACTTGGATCGTCGTCGCTTGCGTGTGGCAGGCCAAACCCGTTTAAGCACTTGTTTGTTGGGTACGGGCTTTCCGTATCGTGAAGACCAAGACCTGCAAACCTACTTAAAGATGTTTGCCGATATGACGGCGCAATGCGCTGGATTACGCCGCCCTGGGGCTGCTTCGCTAGATTTGGCTTATGTTGCAGCTGGGCGCTATGACGGTTTTTTTGAGAGCGGCTTAAAGCCGTGGGACATGGCAGCCGGAGCATTGCTTATAACCGAGGCTGGCGGTTTGGTTGGCACCTACTGCGGTGAAGAAAACTACTTGAATAGTGGTGAAATTATGGCAGGCAATCCCCGCATCTTTGCTCAGCTAGCGCAACACTTGGCGAAGTACAGCAAGGCCTAAAAGTAAATCCAGCGCTGGGTGATTTAGTTTTTCACTAAATCCAAGTAACGCACACCCTGCTGATCAATGCGCAATGCACTTGCTTTGGGCAAGTACGCTTCGGGATGATCTAAATCCCAGTCGGATAGAACCCAGCGTTGCCACTCTATGTCGTGCAGGCTCTCGTGATGACGAGCTGGTAAGTGGGTGTGACCATGAATGAGTTTCTGGCTTGATTGCGACCGAACCAGCGCTGCACACGCCTCTAGTGTCACATTACCTTTTGGATTGGCACCATCGAGACTAAAGCGCGAATCGCGGCGATATTGTGCTTTACTATTTTTTCGTAGGCGATCGGCAATCGCATGCCGCCAAGAAAGTGGCAGGCGTAGAAACCATTGTTGAATCGATGGTTTGCGCGTCCAGCTGCGATACAGCTGATAGCCGCTATCTGCAGTGCATAAGCCATCGCCATGACTCAAGGTGTATTGATCGCCGGCAATTTGAACTGTGCAGGGGTCGGGTAATAAAGTCATGCCTGTTTTTTTCAAAAATGCACTCCCTACTAAAAAATCCCGGTTGCCATGCATGTAATACGTTTTTACACGGCTTGATAGGGCTACCAGCGCATTCTTTACTTCACCATGGAAGGGTGATTGTGCATTGGCATCATCGCCTACCCAGTATTCAAATAAATCACCCAATATAAATACTGCCTCGACTTCGCGCGCTTCCTTTTCACAGAAATCAAAAAAGCGTTGCGCCGTCAAGGGCATTGACGGCGTCAGGTGCAAATCTGAAATTAGAAAAGCGCTGGAGTGACTGAACAGCATCAGACGATTAGGTCCATTGTCGATCGATCGATGGTGTTCTGAAATTATTCAGCAAGAACGGTTGCTTTCTCAATCAGTACATCTTCAGCAGGTACATCTTGATGAAATCCTGAGCTACCGGTTTTCACTTTGCGAATGGCGTCGACTACATCCATGCCATCGCTAACTGCTCCAAATACGGCGTAACCCCAGCCTTGTGTAGTCGGTGCGGTGTGATTTAAGAAGTCATTGTCATTCACGTTAATAAAAAACTGGGAACTTGCCGAGTGAGGTTCATTGGTGCGAGCCATTGCAACCGAGCCGTTCACATTTTTGAGGCCATTATTGGCTTCATTCTCAATTTCCGCTTGGGTTGGTTTCTGTTTCATACCAGGCGCCATGCCGCCGCCTTGAATCATGAAGTTATCAATGACACGATGGAAGATGGTGCCATCGTAGTGGCCACTTTTAACGTAGGCTAAAAAGTTAGCGACGGTCTTGGGTGCTTTTGCAGCATCCAGTGTGAGGGTGATGTCGCCTTTATTTGTTTTGAGGAGTACTTGTGCCATTGCTAGGTTTACTTTCTTGAGGAGTGGTAATGGGTTTGGGTTGCTTTGGTGGGTTCGTTACAGATGGGTTGGTACCAGCCTGAGGCGTTTTCAAAATACCGAGCAGGGCGATGGCACGGCCCTGGTATTCACGCTGGTTGGTGCGTTGTTTGGCTGCATCGATGTACGATTTTGCAGCTAGGCGAGTATATACCTCACCCAAATTGGCAGATGCAATCGCATAGCTTGGTTTGAGTTTTAGTGCGAGTTCTAAATAGTCTCGGGCCTCAATCCATTGGCCTTGGTTGGCGGCCAGTGCTGCTAAGTTGTTGTAAGGCTCGGCCAACTCCGGAAACTGCTGGGTGATTTCAATGAGTGTTTTTTGCGCTGTTGGATATTGCTTTAACTCAATTTGCAGGCGGGCAAGTACAAAACGCAATTGCACATTACGGGGATTTTTAAGCAGCAGTTCATTGATGCGATTGATTGCTTCAGGATATTTTTGGGCCTTGACCAACTTTTCAATTTCAGTCGGAATGCCATTGCGAGCCACGGGATCGGGCTCAATGATCAGAAACGATAAGAAGGGCAGCGCAACGGTTTCAGACAGTTCAGGTGGTAGGGGATCGAATCCCGCATTGGGGGAGAGCCTTGGGGGCTCATTGGGTCCAAAACCACCTAAAAAAGGGGCGAGCACGGTGCTGGGCTGATCCTGGACTGCCGCCGGATTACCAAAAGCCTGTGCGTTAACGTGGCCAGGCAGTGCGAAGGCAATGAGCAGTAATCCTAACCGTAAGCCCAAGGCAGAAGCATTCACTTGCGGGGGCGTCTGCAATGGCGGGCTTGAGGTCATAGTAACGGGGCGTAAAGGGGTAGAGAAGGGGCGTATTCGATATACTCAGCGCTCAGTCTAACAAATCACGCTTGTTTTATCCGACTTGCCCCTTCTTTAGTGCCTATGCTGCAAATTTATAACACCCTCAATCGCTCCAAACAGGTCTTTACCCCCCTCGTTTCAGGTCAGGTCAAGATGTACGTCTGCGGCATGACGGTATACGATTTTTGCCACATTGGCCATGCCCGTGTGATGATTGTTTTTGATATGGTGGCGCGGTGGTTGCGTGCCAGCGGGTATGAGGTGATCTATGTCCGCAATATTACGGACATCGACGATAAGATTATTCAGCGAGCGATTGAAAATGGCGAGCCGATTGCGGCCCTGACGCAGCGTTTCATAGCTGCGATGCATGCCGATTCGGACGCCCTCGGTCTGATGCGGCCCGATCAAGAGCCACGGGCTACTGCCTATATTGAGCAAATGCAGGGCATGATCGGTCGCTTAATGGAGCAAGAGATCGCCTACCAGGCGGACGATGGCGATGTGAATTACGCGGTTCGCCTCTTTCCAGGCTACGGTCGCCTATCCGGAAAATCCCTCGATGATCTGAATGCGGGTGAGCGCGTTGCAGTCGGTAGCGGAAAACGCGATCCACTTGATTTTGTATTGTGGAAAAGCGCGAAAGAAGATGAGCCTAGTGACACGCGCTGGCAATCCCCTTGGGGTGAAGGCAGGCCAGGCTGGCACATTGAGTGCTCGGCGATGTCATGCGCACTGTTAGGTCAGCACTTTGATATTCATGGCGGCGGCGCTGATTTGCAATTCCCCCATCATGAGAATGAAATAGCCCAAACCGAAGGAGCGCTTTATGGTCAAGAGCGCAATGACAGCGATGCGCCTTGGGTAAACTACTGGATGCACAATGGCCACATTCGGGTGAATCAAGAAAAGATGTCCAAGTCGCTAGGCAATTTCTTTTTGATTCGTGATGTATTAACGCAGTATGACCCTGAAGTGATTCGCTTTTTTATGCTGCGCGCCCACTACCGCAGCCCAATCAATTACAGCGATGTCCAGCTTGATGAATCCCGCTCAGGCCTCGTGCGTCTTTACACCGCCTTAGCCCAAGCGAACACCATTGCTATGCCAGCGAGTCAGGATGCCACGCTGACTGCGCCTTGGGTTGAGCGCTTTAACGCAGCAATGGACGATGATTTCAATACGCCCGATGCCATTGCCGTCTTATTTGATCTGGCAAGCGAGCTCAATCGGAAGCACGCTAGCGGCGAGCTTGATGCTGTCCGTGCCCTTGCTCAGGTAATGCAAGGCCTTGCTGGAATACTGGGTTTTCTAGAGCGCGATCCATCCGCTTTTCTTCAAGGCGGTGATTCTAGCGCATTGGATGCATCTGCCATCGAGGAATACATTGCCGCCCGCACGGCAGCAAAGCAAGCGAAAGCGTTTGAAAAAGCAGACGCGATACGTGCTGATTTACTCAAGCAAGGCGTTGTCTTGGAAGATAAGCCGGGAGGGGTCACCGAATGGCGACGAGCGTAAAAAAACCAGCAGCTAAAAATACAGCAGTAAAAAAACCGCTTGCGCGCAAAACATCCGCAGCCAAAACAGCGGGTAAGGCAGCGGAGCGTGCGCTGCCACCCAATCAAGGTGAGCCTAGCCTAACGGTGCTGGCGCCAGATTATTGGGATCAGGCCTGCAAAGAGCTCATGAAAAATGATCGCATACTAAAAAAGCTTATCCCCAAGTACGGCACTGGTTTTTTAGTGACGCGCGGAGATCCCTTCACTACCTTGGCAAGGGCAATTGTGGGTCAGCAAATCTCGGTATCGGCCGCTCAAGCAGTGTGGGATCGCATGCTAATTGCCGTTGGCAAAAAAGTAAGTCCCACCCGCATTTTGGCAGCAACGCCGGAAGCACTTCGGGCTGCAGGGCTTTCCGGCCGCAAGGTAGAGTACATTCGCGACTTAGCCGATCACTTTGCCTCCGGCCGCCTGCACGCCGACCAATGGCGTGATATGGACGATGAAAGCGTCATTCGGGAGCTGAGTACCATTCGGGGTATTGGTCGCTGGACCGCAGAAATGTTCTTAATATTCAATATGATCCGGCCGGATATCCTGCCTTTAGACGACATTGGGCTGATTAAAGCCATTTCCCTCAATTACTTCAGCGGCGAGCCGGTAAGTCGCCATGAGGCTAGGGAGGTTGCTGCCAATTGGGCGCCCTGGAGGACGGTTGCAACCTGGTATATGTGGCGAAGTATCGACCCCATTCCTGTGGAATACTAAAATCAAGGTATGAAGACTACTTTTTTGGATTTTGAGCAATCCATCGCCGAGTTAGAGGCGAAGATCGACGAACTGCGTTTTGTTCAGGACGAGTCTTCGGTCGATATCTCCGATGAGATAAAGACGCTTTCAGAAAAAAGTCAGCAGTTAATTAAAGATATTTATGCAGCGCTGACGCCATGGCAAGTATCCCAAGTAGCACGTCATCCGCAGCGCCCTTACACATTAGATTACGTAAGCGGCCTTTTTACTGATTTTCATGAGCTGCATGGCGATCGGACATTCGCAGACGACCAGTCGATCATTGGCGGCTTAGCCCGTTTCAATGGCACAGCATGCATGGTCATTGGCCATCAAAAAGGACGCGATACTAAAGAGCGGGCATTACGAAACTTTGGCATGAGTAGGCCCGAGGGCTATCGTAAAGCGATGCGCCTGATGCGCCTTGCCGAGAAATTTCAGATTCCTGTATTTACATTTGTGGATACGCCAGGCGCATTTCCAGGTATCGATGCCGAAGAGCGCAATCAGTCTGAGGCGATTGGTCACAACCTGTATACCCAAGCGGAGCTAACCGTGCCAATTATTGCCACCATCATTGGTGAGGGTGGCTCGGGCGGCGCCCTGGCGATCGCAATGGGAGATGTGGTGTTGATGCTGCAAAACTCAACCTATTCGGTTATTTCGCCCGAGGGCTGCGCTTCGATTTTATGGAAGACCGCCGCAAAGGCACCAGAAGCGGCGGAGCAATTAGCCCTGACAGCCCAGCGTTTAAAAGGCCTTGGCTTAATTGATAAGATTGTGCCGGAGCCAACTGGCGGGGCCCACCGCGATTACCCGAGCATGATGGATAACATGCGTAAAGCGTTGACGGAATCGCTAAAGGTATTTCAGTCGATGGATGAGGATGCGCTGCTCGAGCGTCGCCATGAACGCCTAATGAGTTATGGCAAGTTCAAGGAAACCAATCCCAAGGCCTAAGCCCAAGCTTGGGCTAACGCAATCCACGCGCGATACCTTGCCTGTGGCGGCGCCTAATCGAACGACTAGTTCACCCCGAATGGCAATTGCCTTAAGTGGCGGAATGGATTCAGTAGTATTGATCGATTCGATTTGCCGACTGCACCAAACCCAAAGGACAACATCAGCAAAGCAAACCAGCCAGGATATTGCAACACCACAGATCTTTGCTTTTCATATTCACCATGGATTACAAAAAGCAGCCGACGAATGGCTCTTATTTTGTGAGGCCCTAGCAAAAAAATATAAGATCGGTTTTGACTTTCGTTTGCTGCATATTGATACCCAATTAAACTCAGGAAACATCGAGGCCAGGGCACGTGCCGCACGCTATGAGGCATTGACTGAGCTATGTGTGTATCACGGCATTGAGGATCTCTTACTCGCACACCACCAAAACGATCAAGCTGAAACCGTACTCTTGCAATTGATGCGGGGCGCCGGAGTTGCGGGATTATCTGGTATGCCCGAGAGTAGGGTGCTGGGGACTTCTGCGGGCGAGGTTGGCAGTATTTCGCTTTGGCGACCGCTACTGCGCTTAAGTCGGGATGAGCTTGAGGCCTATGCCCGCAAACATAAACTGAAGTGGATTGAAGACCCCAGCAATCGCAGTAGCAAGCATCGGCGTAATGCGGTCCGCAAGAGCATTCTGCCTAAGTTAGAGAGCATTCAACCTGGCGCTACTGCCAATCTGGCGCGCAGTGCCGACTTGTTGGCGCAGGCTCAGCAATTGCTTGATCGCCTGGCTCAGCAGGATGGTAAAAAAATTCACAACGCGAAAACCAATGTCCTCAGCGTGCAGCCATTACTTGATTTAAATAAAAGCGATCCTGCTGCGGCAAATAATGTGTTGCGGTACTGGCTTAAGGTCGCTGGCTTGACGATGCCATCCTTTGAGCGCCTGCAGGCATGGTGGCTTGATTTACAGCAGGCTCGTAGCGATGCCAAGCTGGAATGGCTTCACGCTGAGCACAGTATTCGATTGTGGCGCGGGCAACTCCAGATCAGTGCATCGGTAAAGTCAGAAGTAAGCGAGCAGGGTGAGTGGACTTTTGTATCGATACCAGCAATGAGTGATCAAGGGGGCTTGCCGGCCGCATGGATTGCGAAGGCCAAGAAAGCCGGCGCTATTGAGTTTCGTGAGCGTGGTGGCGCTGAACGTTTGCAAGTCACTGCCACTGGGCCACGCAAGACGCTGAAGAATCTTTACCAAGAAAAAGGAGTTCCGCCTTGGCAGCGGCATGCTCCGCTTCTTTACATAGATGACGACCTGATTGCGGTAGTAGGAGTGGGGGTGAGTTACCCCCATTTGGTTTACACGGGCAGGCGGATGGTGCCAGAGTGGAAGCCAACATCCGATACGAACGGCGCTGCTCCCTAGAACGTTATCCCAGCCTCACGTTGGTGCCGGATTGTCAAAATCCAAATCTGCGCCTCAGCTTCAATACTGTACAAAGCAACGTAGCCTGTTTTGCCATACGAAATTACCAGCTCGCGCAAATCACCTTCAATCACCTGATCGCCTTGAACGAGCCTGCCAATAAATGGATGCTGTTTTAGAATCAGCAGGCCATCTTCAATCAGATCGATTGCCTTACTAGCGGCACTTTTGTCATATTCAAGTAAAAAGTCAGTCAGGTGGATAAGGTCGTTGTAGGCGCGTTCCGTGAGCGCGACCTTCACCCTTGCTTTACCTTCAGTGTTTTTTTACTTGCCACCTGTGATCGAATGCGCTCCAATGCGTCTTCTAGCTGAATCACTTTGCCTGTCTTGATAGTCGATTTGCGTGATTCAATTGCATCCCTAATAAAACTGTGTCGCATGGATTGATGTTCGGTTGCGCGCTTAATGGCCTCAACCATGAAGGCATGGGTTGTCATGCCTAGTTCCTTCGCTGCCGTTGCAGAATGCTTCTTTAACGTCTCGCTCAGCTTGATCGAGGTCGTGCTGGATTTGCTATTTGTTTTGCTGCTGATTTTGCTCATGGATACTTTCTGCAGCTTTAATCGATCGATAAGAAGAGGTGTGAATGCAAAATGACCGCCTTAAAGTGTTACTTTAGTAACACCTATTCTAATTTGTCAGCAGACTATCGTCAAGCTATCAGGGTCGGTTGTGAGAAGAAGACTGTAAAATAGCATTTTTAAGCAATTTGCTCCTTTTACAACTGCATACTTTATGGCATTAATTGTTCACAAATACGGTGGCACCTCGATGGGCTCGGTAGAGCGTATCCAGAATGTCGCCAAGCGCGTCGCCAAATGGATGCGTGCTGGCCACCAGGTCGTGGTTGTTCCATCGGCGATGTCCGGTGAAACCAATCGCTTGCTTGGTCTTGCTCGAGAGATTAATCCGAGCGCCAATCCAAGGGAGTTGGATCAAATTGCCTCGACCGGTGAGCAGGTCAGCTCCGGTTTATTGGCTCTTGCGCTCCATAAAGAAGGGATCGATGCGGTCAGTTATGCAGGTTGGCAAGTCACCATTCATACCGACTCGGCATTCACGAAAGCGCGCATTATGGGGATCGATGATCAAAAGATCATGGCCGATCTCAATTCCGGCAGGGCAGTTGTTGTAACGGGCTTTCAGGGGGTCGACCCCAACGGCAATATTACGACCTTGGGACGTGGCGGCTCAGATACTTCGGCAGTTGCCATGGCGGCTGCGCTGAAAGCAGACGAGTGTTTGATTTACACCGATGTGGACGGGGTCTACACCACGGATCCACGCGTATGCGAAGATGCCCGCCGCCTCGACAAGATCACCTTTGAAGAGATGTTGGAAATGGCCAGCCTCGGCTCTAAAGTTTTGCAAATTCGTTCGGTTGAGTTTGCCGGTAAGTACAAAGTCAAAACCCGGGTTCTGTCATCGTTGACCGACCCACTGATACCCCTTGATATTGAAATGAAGTCGGGTACCTTGATCACATTTGAAGAGGACAGCACCATGGAAGCCGCCGTTATTTCAGGCATCGCCTTTGCCCGCGATGAAGCGAAAATCACCGTATTGAGCGTACCGGA
The DNA here is from genome assembly GCA_947461805.1 of Burkholderiaceae bacterium. GTDB lineage: Bacteria > Pseudomonadota > Gammaproteobacteria > Burkholderiales > Burkholderiaceae > Polynucleobacter. The sequence continues at coordinate 10,013 of CANHMJ010000009.1, read as the reverse complement.
TCGCCCCGGTATTGCTTATCAAATTCTAGGTCCTATAGCCGACGCTAATATTGATGTTGACATGATTATTCAGAATCAATCGGTGGACGGCAAAACGGACTTTACATTTACCGTACCAAGGGCCGATTACCAAAAGGCCATGGAGCTGCTTAAAAATACGGTACAGGCACACATTGAAGCCAAGGAAATCGCCGGCGATCCTAAAGTCTCTAAGGTATCCGTCGTTGGCGTTGGCATGCGTTCGCATGTTGGCGTAGCCAGCAAGATGTTCCGTACCCTATCGGAAGAGGGCATCAATATTCTGATGATTTCGACCAGCGAGATCAAGATTTCTGTCGTGATTGATGAAAAGTACATGGAGTTAGCGGTACGTGCCCTGCACAAGGCATTTGAACTAGATCAAAAGTAAGAAAATCCCATATAAAACGGCACATCCGTTAAACTGTGGGCTGTTTTGAAATACGGAGACGTGGCCGAGCTGGTCGAAGGCACTCCCCTGCTAAGGGAGCATCGGGGCTAAAACTCTGATCGGAGGTTCGAATCCTCTCGTCTCCGCCAGTATTTTCTAACGATTCCTGTAAATGCCTACATTTACAGTGTTTACTTCCCCGCGTTACCGTTTCGGCATCCACTCTGCTAGGCTCGCCACTCAAAAAATAGTTTGAGTTCACTGTTGCCATAAAAATTTCTGTGTTCACAAAAATAGAGTATTTTCATACTATCCTCGGCAATTTTGACTTGAATAATTTGATCGGTATTTGTTATGAAGATATTTAGCCTGCGTGACGCATCGAGCAGAGATACGCTCGGCCTTCTATTGCCAAGTGACCCGTCTCGATACATTGATTTGTGCGCCACTGAGCCGTCCATTCCAAGCAATCTGTTGGAATTAATCAAGATGGACCCAAATTTCGCGCTCGTGGCGAAGGTCATGCAATCCAGCAACCCAATTACTGCTCCCATGTCAGGCATCGCATTCAGAACATTAATTGAGCATCCTGGGAAGATTGTATGCATGGGCCTTAACTATGCAGATCATGCAAAGGAGGGCGGTAATGCCCGCCCTGAGTACCCAAGTTTTTTTATGCGCGGCCCATCTTCACTGACTGCCCATTTGGCTCCGATTATTCGGCCTAGGGTTTCTGACAAATTAGATTATGAGGCAGAGCTCGCTTTTATTGTGGGCAAAAAAGCGCGTAATTTAACCAAGGAAAACGCCCTTAATTGTGTTGCTGGCTATAGTATTTTTAATGACGCCAGTCTTAGAGACTATCAACGCAAAACGAATCAATGGACTATTGGCAAGAACTTTGATCAAACAGGGGCTTTTGGTCCATGGCTTGTGACCCCAGATGAGTTACCTGACGGGGCGCATGGTTTGCAAATTCAGTCACGTCTAAATGGCAATCTTATGCAAAATGCCAATACCAAAGATTTCTTATGGGGTATTGCGGAGACGATTCAACTGATTACTGAATGCATGACTTTGGAGCCTGGGGATGTCGTTATTACAGGCACCCCAGCCGGTGTCGGATACGCAAGAACACCGCCGGTTTTTATGAAGCCAGGGGATGTTTGTGAGATCGAGATTGAGGGGATCGGGGTTTTACAAAACTCGATTAAAGATCAGATTTTGTGATGATCAGTGAACTTGACGTAAGCCCAACACTTCTCGTGCTTGTTTAGCGGTGGCAACCGGCCGGTTATATTGGCCACATAGATTAGCTACCCGAGTAACGAGTTGCGCGTTGTCTTTAGCAATGTGGTCTTTATCAAAGCGAATATTATCTTCAAGGCCGGTTCTTACGTGACCCCCAAGTTCTAAGGCCCACTCATTGAGAACAAGTTGATGCTTGCCGATTCCAGCGGCTGTCCAAGTCGCTTGTGGCAATACCTCATGAAGTTCTTTGATTAAAAACTCTAAGATACTGCGCTTTGCGGGCATGGCATTGGGGATACCCATTACAAATTGCACATGGGCCGGTGCGTGGATGAGGCCCTTAGTAACTAAATTGGCGGCGTTATAAAGCATCGCCAAGTCAAATATCTCGATTTCCGGTTTGATGTCGTATTTGAGCATTTCACCCGCCAGATGTTCAATGAAATCGGGGGGATTTTCATAGATTGAGGTTGGAAAATTGACGGAACCAGTCGCAAGCGATGCCATATCAGGACGATGAATTAACATAGCCCCACGCTCTTGTTGATTACGGCCCCGACCTCCAGTTGAAAACTGAATAATCATTGGAGGGCAGTGTTTACGAATTCCTTCCTGAACCGCCAAAAATTGATCGGGATTTGATCCAGGGCTTTCATCTGGATTACGAACATGAATATGAACTAGGCTAGCCCCAGCTTCAAACGCCTTATGGGTCTCCTCAATCTGTTCGCTAACAGTAACTGGCAGACCAGAACACTCTTTCTTTCTGGGTACTGAGCCGGTAATGGCTACAGAAATAATCACGGGATTTGTCATGATTGTTGGTAATTGGTCTAGTTAAGTGGTAATTGTAGGTAATTATGCTTAGTTAAACCATGAATTTAGCTGTTTTATTGGGGGCCATTAGGATTTATCCTGATCATTATTTTGATGCTTGTCTTTAATATGGGTATTAAAGCCAATGTAGGCGGATTTAGTCATTTGCTCTAAAAATAATGCGTGATTGATAACGAGGTTTTTAAAAGGGGAATTCTATGCAAAAGGCAGCATTTACTGGTTTTCATTCGCCTAGCCGATTACTAAGACTAGTCTTGCCATTTATTTTTCTTGCAAGCTTTGGTTTCGGCGGTGTTCATGCACAAAGTCAGTTTCCAAATAAACCGATTCGTTATGTAATCCCATTTCCTGCCGGCGGTGCAACCGATAATATCGCTAGACCTTTAGCTGCCGAGTTGGGGGCCTTGGTTAAATGGAATATTGTGATTGACAATAAACCAGGGGCTGGCGCAAACATTGGTGCTGAACTAGTTGCTAAAGCACCGGCGGATGGCTATACCTGGTTAATGGGCTCGGTGGGCACGCATGGAATTAATCAGCCCTTGTATACCCAAGGTGGCGGTAAGCTACCATTTGATCCGATAAAAGATTTTGCGCCCATAACTTTGGTGGCAGAGTTTGGGAACGTCTTGGTGGTCAATCCCGATTGGGCCAAGCGCAACAATATCAATAGTGTGAATGATTTGATTCGCTATGCACGTGCTAATCCCGGGAAGGTGAATATGGCATCAAGCGGAAACGGCACCTCGATTCATATGGCTGGTGAACTATTTAAATCGATGACTAAAACCTATATGGTTCATTTGCCGTATCGGGGTAGCCCTCCAGCGGTTGCCGATTTAATTGCAGGCAATGTGGATATCATGTTCGATAACATTCCATCGGCCATTAATTTCATCAAAGCTGGACGCTTAAAGGCCTTGGCTGTGACGAGCGCTAAGCGTTCACCAGCGTTACCAGATTTGCCTACTGTAGCCGAAGCGGCCAATCTTCCTAGCTATGAGGCAACTTCCTGGTTTGGAATCTTGGTACCTGCGAATACACCGCCCGATTTGGTGAAACTGATCAATACCGAAGTAGTGCGCGCAATTAATAGTCCAGCAGTCCGTGAGAGATATGCGGCTATGGGAGCTGAACCTGTTGGCAATACCCCTGAGCAATTCGCTAATTTTATTAAGAGTGAGATTGCGAAGTGGACTCGTGTGGTTAAAGAGTCTGGAGCAATGGTTGATTAGGCGGGGCGCCCCAGCTCAGAAAGGCGCTTACTCGGACTAATCGCCTCTGGGTCTATGACGATTTCGATGATGGCCCCCTTGGAACTTTTGAGGGCGGCCTGTAGTGCTAAAGCAAACTGCTCGGTCCGCTCTACCCGAAAACCGGGCATCGAGAAGCTTTCTGCCAAACGTACAAAGTCGGGATTTGTTAATTCAGTGCCGGACACCCGACTCTTGAACTCACGTTCTTGGTGCATCCGAATAGTGCCGTACATCCCATTGTTGATGATCAAAACAATGGGATGCGCTTGATAGCGAAGTGCTGTTGCTAGCTCTTGACAATTCATCATGAAGTCGCCGTCACCACAAAAAGCTACCACCACTCGCTGAGGATCAACCAATTTTGCTGCAATCGCAGCCGGTAAGCCATAGCCCATAGATCCATTGGCTGGAGCTAATTGCGTTTTAAAACCACCATATGGGTAAAAGCGATGGAGCCAGGCAGCAAAATTACCGGCCCCATTCGTAAGTATAGCGTTACGTGGTAATTCATTCGCTAAGTTGGCAACGATCTCAGATAGTTGGACACCCCCAGGAATGGAGGTGGGCTGGCTAAAAGCGATATATTCTTCGTGAGCTGCACGCATGCGCTCGGGCTGGTGCTGCTTACCCATGGTTACGTTTGTCAATGCTAAGCAAAATGCCTCTGGCGAACATGCAAGAGCATAGTCGGCCGCATAAACGCGACCCAGTTCATCAGGACTGGGTAAAACATGAATGAGTATTAATGCTGGTTTTGGAACGCTAAGAATGGTGTAGCCGCCAGTGGTCATCTCACCTAAGCGCTCACCAATGACAAGCAAGACATCAGCCTCTTGGACTCGTTTCACTAAGGCTGGATTGGCAGCAATGCCAAGATCACCTGCAAAGCAAGGGTCGCGATTATCAATCAGATCTTGAGAGCGAAAACTGGTTGCTACCGGCACTCCTTCACGATTCGCCCAATTTATTAATGCATCGCATGCATCTTTGGTCCATGAGCCGCCGCCAGCAATGATCATTCCTCGTTCGGCCTTGGCTAGAGCCCGCATAGCTTCATTAAATAAGACTTGGTCTAATCCGGGACTAATAATGAGCGCTTTAGGAGTAGGGTGCTCGTGGGCGCAGGCAAACAAAACATCTTCTGGTAAGGCTAAAACAACGGGACCCTTACGTCCGGATTGGGCAAGATGAAACGCATGGGAAATGTATTCATCGATCCGATCTGCACGATCAATACTACCCACCCATTTGGCACATTCAGAGTAAACCTTTCGGTAGTCCATTTCTTGAAAAGCTTCTCGACCTACCATATCTGTACCCACTTGGCCGATGAGTAATACCAATGGAGTTGAATCTTGATAGGCTGTATGTACTCCGATCAACGCATTTGCAGCACCTGGCCCACGCGTAACCATCAAAACACCTGGTTTGCCAGTTAGTTTGGCATAAGCTTCTGCCATATAGCTGGCCCCACCTTCCTGGCGGCAAGTAATAAAGCGTAATTTGGAATTGTGATCAACCAGACCGTCGAGCAGTGGTAAAAAGCTTTCGCCAGGAACGCCAAAAGCGAATTCAACTCCTTGGCGGACTAGGGCATTGGCCAAGATCTGCCCGCCATGCTTTAGGGTTGAAGGATGATTCATCGTATTGTGGCTAATCTAACGATGCTCCGGATAGTTTGACAATCTTGGCCCAGCGTGCAATATCGTCTTGCAGTTGCTTAGCGAATTCGCTTGGCGTCATATTTGAAAGTTCCACGCCAGATGCCTGAAGCCTCTCCTTCAACTCTGGGTTGGCCAAGGTTGCTTGCAATTCGCTTTGTAATTTATCAACTACTGGTTTTGGAGTTCCCCTGGGCGCAAAGAGGCCAATCCACACCGTTCCTGAAAAACCGGGAATCTTTTCTGCGATCGCAGGAACATCGGGCAGAACAGGGGAGCGCTTTGGTGAGCTAACACCGAGTGCAACCAGTTTTTGTGTATTGATAAACTGCAATACGGACGGCAGGCTAGCAAACGCAATTTGAACTTGCCCGCCCAATAAGTCATTGAGAGCAGGTGCAACACCTTTGTATGGAATATGTTGTAAGGAAACTCCATAACTTTGGTTCAGCATTTCACCTAAAAGGTGATTTAAAGTGCCATTCCCAGCCGAGGCAAATTGATATGTACCGGGGGGTTTTGATTTAATTAGTTTTAAAAAATCGTCTAAGTTTTTGGCGGGGAAGTTGGGATTCACAACCAAGACATTGGGAACCGATCCCACCATGGCGATCGGAATAAAGTCGTTAATCGGGTCAAAGCCAGGATTTTTATACAGCGCTGGATTGATGGCTTGAGCGCTACTAAGCGTCATTAATAGGGTATGTCCATCTTTTGGACCATTCACAACAAATTGTGTACCAATATTGCCGCCCGCACCCGGCCGATTTTCAACAATAACGGAAGCTTTGATCTGTTCACCGAGCCGTTGTGCTACTGCACGGCCCACAATATCATTGGTTCCGCCGGGCGCTTGCGGAACAATAATCGTAATTGGTTTGGTGGGATAGGCAATTACTAAGGGGGAACATAAGAAAAAGAAAACCGAACAAGTCAGTTGAATAAAGCACTTCATGCTATTCCATTCATTAATTAAATAGTATTAACTTATAGTAGCGCACAGCAATCGATAGATCAAATATTTTTGGCATCCGATTTTGGATATTCGATTGCCCATATAATTGGGCATAAACTCCTCATGCCAAAATCACCATGAAAGCAATTCCTGTGCCGTGAACCCAATCCTTACCAATCGCCTTGCTGTATTACTTGCCTTAGCGGGGCTTGGTATTGGCTGCCTATTGGTTATCTGGCCCTTCTTAACCTCATTGGCTTGGGCCATCATTCTTGTAACAAGTACTTGGGGTATTTTCAAGCGTCTTAATCGCTTATTTGGCAATCGCCGTCTGCTGACTGCGACGGTCATGACCTTGCTTGTAACCATTGTGCTGCTCGGCCCGATTTCAGCTGTTGCGCTTGCGCTCTCCGATAACATCAGCGACCTCAGCGCTAATATCATTTCTCGCTTTCAGGACGGCTTACCAGAGGAGGTATTGCAGTGGCCGCACTACGTTCCTATCTTTGGGGGTGCGATTGAAAATTACCTGCAGCAATTTGTACACGATAAAGCGCGACTTAAAGTCGAACTGCAAACCTTAGCAGCACCTTTGCAAGCATTTGCAATAGCAAGCGGCCGAGTTGCTTTGCAGGGTGTCTTGGACATGGCTCTCTCGGTGTTTCTAACTTTCTTTTTCTTTTTGCATGGCAGCAGCTTATCAAGCAAGCTTTCCGTATTTGCAAAGCGTCTGAGCGGCGAGCGGGGTGAAAGTCTGATTGCCGTTGCTGGCGAAACCGTGCATGGCGTTATCTACGGCGTATTAGGTACCGCATTGGCTCAAGGGGTGCTTGCAGCCATTGGATTTGCGATAGCCGGCATACCATCATCGATATTGCTTGGACTGATTACTTTTTTTCTGTCGGTTGTGCCGGTCGGTCCGCCCTTGGTGTGGAGCGGTGCGGCTTTCTGGCTGTTTCAGCAGAACGAAACGGGCTGGGCTATTTTTGTTTTAGCTTGGGGCTTCTTATTGGTTAGTACAGTCGACAACATCATCAAACCCTTCATTATTAGCAGGGGCTCGAACTTGCCATTCGTGGTGGTGTTCTTAGGCGTATTGGGCGGGGTGATTGCATTCGGAGTGATTGGGGCATTCTTAGGACCTGTTCTGCTTGCGGTCACATACCATCTTATTCTCGAGTGGACCGCAGACACGAACAGATAAAGCAGCAGTATTGCCTAGGTATTGGTTGCCAGTACACTCCGTAAAAAATGCCCGATATCAACCACCTCAATTGGGTGCAAAGAATGCTCCATTGGGTAGCTTTTCCACTGCACATCGTAGCCATTGGCCTGCAGAAAGTCCCGCGAGCGTTCGCTGCGCTCTGGAATAATCACCGCATCCCAATCGCCATGCGCTAAAAAGATGGGGATATCTTGATTGGCTAGATTACGCTCAGCCGATAATGTGGATGCCAAAGGCAGGTAGCCGGAGAGAGCCATAATGCCGGCCAAGCGCTGCGGAAAACGCAGGCCCGTATGTAGAACCATCGCGCAGCCTTGGGAAAAGCCAGCCAAGACAATCTGCTGGTAAGCGATGCCGCGGCTTGCCTCCCGCTCGATGAGCGCGTTGATGGCCTTAGCCGAATTTTGAATGCCCTTTGCATCTTCGGGGTCACTGTCGCTTCTGCCGATGATGTCGTACCAGGCGGGCATGACGTAGCCGCCGTTGACCGTGACAGGCATGCTGGGAGCGCTCGGAAACACAAAGCGGATTCCGGGAAGACCATTTAAATCCAATTGGGGGACGAGGGAGGCAAAGTCATTGCCGTCTGCGCCAAGGCCGTGAAGCCAGATGACGGCAGCAGTTGGATTGTCGGAGGTTTGAATCTCAATGCAGGGCAGGTGTTCCATGGGCGCTTTGCTAAAAAAGTAAAAACCGTATTTTAAGTCGAGTATGCTGATACCAACTCAACTCACTGGATCGACCCCTTATTATGACTATCTCCATGTACCAGGCCAGCGCGCCGCGCCTCATTAACAGCATGCGTAATTTATCCACCATTTTGGATAAAACCCAAGTTTACATCGATGCCAAGAAAATTGATCCTGCAGCGCTGCTGCAATTTAGGCTCTTTCCGGACATGCTCAATTTCACTCGGCAGATCCAAATTGCCAGTGACACCGCTAAGGGAGTCGTTGCCCGTTTGGCTGGAGTCGACATCCCTGCCTATGAAGACAATGAAACCAGCATAGCGGAACTGCAGACGCGGATTGCAAAAACCATCGCCTTCATCGAAGGCTTCACGCCTGCCCAGATTGACGGAACGGAAGACAAAGCCATTGTGACAAAACGGGGCGATAAAGAAACCCATTACACCGGCATGCAGTTTTTATTGGGTCACGCCATTCCAAATGTGTACTTTCATGTGTCGATTGCGTTTGCTATTTTGCGTCATAACGGCGTTGAGATTGGTAAGCGGGATTACCTGGGTAAGCCATAAGCACATGCTCTTGAAGTAATGCTCAAGCGTATTTACCGTTTTTTCTCGGGTCAGCATTCTGCAGCCCTTGGTTTTGTGCGCAACGACGGCGGCAGGCTGGCTGCGGGATTCCAGGGTGGAGCTGGAGATTGCGTGGTGAGGGCCATTGCCATCGCCGCTGAACGACCCTATCTTGAGGTCTACGAGGCCCTGCGCAATGCCAATGCACACTATGCTGAGCATCGCAGCACTCGGCTAGCTAAACAGATTGCAGTGCGGGGCTCAACTCCACGCAACGGCAACCACCGCTCTGTCTTTCATGATTACATTTTGAGCTTAGGATTTGAATGGGTGCCTACGATGGCGGTGGGGCAGGGTTGTCAGGTGCATATGCGCTCCACTGAAATCCCTGCTGGGAGACTGATTGTGAAAGTATCCAAACACCTCAGCGCGGTAATTGATGGGGTAATTTACGATACACACAATCCAGCGCGCGGCGGGACACGCTGCGTGTATGGCTACTATATTCAGAAACGATAACTGGTTGCTGCTTTTGCGGCGCGCGCCTCTTCTTTCGCTTCTTTGCGGAACTCCCAGGGTGGCATCGGATTGGGATCGGCCCACAACCCCCGTTGCTTTAATCGCGCATCCTTTTCAGCGTTTGCATAGCGTAACGCTTCTTCCTTGGGTTGCTCTTTTGCGTAGTGTTTGTAAAACCACGCATAGCCATCCTGAATCATGCTTTGATTAATGTCGACGCCACCAATATAAATCACACCGAGATGACGCCCATATTGGTCTTTTTTTCGCAAATCAACTTCTACATCATTCTTAAAAATACGGCTGGCTAAGTGATCGCGTGCCTTTGTGCCAAAGGCTTGTTTCTTTTCGGGGGTATCAATTCCAACCAGCCGAATTTTCAGCTGCTGTTTGTCTTCCGTTAGCAAGGTAATGGTGTCGCCATCACTGATCGCAATAACTAGGCCAGGGGTTAGCGGCCCAGCACTGATCGCGGCCTGTGCGAAGAAAACAAGGCCAATGAGCAGGGTGCGAATTGCATTCATACGATTATTGTTACATTTTTGATGATTATTACCGCATATTTTTGCGTAATTTACTAAATTAAACACGCCTTCATTCGAAAGCACCCTAAATTAGGTGACAATCGCAGGTGTTGTATTT
>CANHMJ010000008.1 GCA_947461805.1 Burkholderiaceae bacterium | reverse complement strand
TATAAGGGGCCATCTTGGGGGACCAGAAACGTGTTTGGTGGCCAAAATGGCAACCGGCTTCCAGCATCTGACGCATAGTCACTGACATAACATTCTCCTAAGGGTTTGATCTAAGGTTAGGTCCTAGCTGCACTAAAAAATGCCACCCTGGAAGGCCTAACCCGCAATTTCGGCTCACCCGATACCGTCACATGTACGCCATCAAATCAACCGATCCAAAAATTATAGCTTAAATATCAATTAACTAGGACGCTCTGACTGGCTCATGCCCCCTGCCTAGAGGCGCCTGAAATGCCCTTAGATTGCCCATAAAACAGCCAAGTCGTTGATAATAAAAGAATGAATAGTGTATTTACCGACGAAAACGACATCCAAGGGATGCGTGAAGCGGGCCGCTTGGCCAGCGAAGTGTTAGACCACGTAGCGCCTTTTGTGAAGCCTGGCATCAGTACAGGTGAGCTGGATCGCATTTGCCATACCTACATGCGCGAAGTGCAAAAAACCATACCAGCGCCACTCAATTATCAGCCACCAGGGTATCCACCCTTTCCGGCATCCATCTGTACCTCAGTCAACGATGTCATTTGCCATGGCATCCCTGGCGACAAAATCTTGAAATCCGGTGATGTTGTTAATCTCGACATTACCGTGATCACCCCTGCTGGCTACTTTGGGGATACAAGTAGGATGTTTATGGTGGGCGAGCCATCGGTGTTGGCAAAACGGTTAACCCAAATTACCTTTGAATGCATGTGGCTTGGCATCGCCCAAGTGAAGCCAGGTGCGCGCTTAGGCGATATCGGTCACGTGATCCAAACCCATGCTGAAAAAGCCGGTTACTCGATTGTGCGAGAGTACTGCGGTCATGGTATTGGCAAAGTCTTTCACCAAGACCCACAAATTCTGCATTACGGCAGACCAGGTACTGGCGAAACATTAGAGGCCGGCATGACCTTCACCATTGAGCCCATGATCAATGCCGGCAAACGCGATATTCGCACGATGCCGGATCAGTGGACTGTAAAAACCAAAGACCGCAGTCTGTCAGCGCAGTGGGAGCACACCTTACTTGTGACCCACAAGGGCGTTGAAGTCCTCACCTGGTCAGAAGGCAGCAACCCACCCCCCGAATGCGTCGATGGTTTGCATTTCCGCCCCAGCGCATAGATTGCCCTCGAAAACGGCATACCCCCATTCATGAGTACGGCCACACAAAATCAAGTTGCGATCACCAATGGGATTGAGTTACGCAGTGCTCGCGAGCAAGCCTATGCCGAGTTTAAGACCCACCAAGGCGTCGATAAACTAAGCAAGCAACTCAGCAGCATGAGCGACTCTCTTCTCATGAACTTATGGTCGCAATGCCAATTGCATGCTGATGCTGCCCTGCTTGCGGTCGGTGGCTATGGCCGTAGCGAACTCTTTCCCTATTCCGACGTCGATATCTTAATTTTGTTACCCGACCTCGAGTCAGAAACGCTATCTTCTCGTGTCGAGCAATTCATTGCGCAATGCTGGGATGCCGGAGTGGAAATTGGCTCGTCCGTTCGGAACAGCGCCGAGTGTTTATCGGAAGCAGCCCAAGACATTACGGTCCGAACCACTTTGCTGGAGGCGCGCTTTTTAGGGGGCAATCGCGCTCTATTCACGCAATTCTCGAAAGCCTACTGGAATGCCATGGATCCCAAGGCTTTCTTTCAGGCTAAATTGCTTGAGCTCAAGCAACGCCATCAAAAATACCAAGATACGCCCTACTCTTTAGAGCCCAATTGTAAAGAGAGTCCAGGGGGTTTGCGCGATATCCAAATTATTACCTGGGTGAGCAAAGCAGCGCAGTTTGGTAATGGCTTTCAGGATCTGTATAAGAAAGGCATCATTACTCAACGCGAGCTTACCGAGATCAAACGTAATAAACGCCTACTCGAAACCATTCGTGCTCACTTGCATTTACTCGCAAAACGCCGCCAAGATGTACTGGCATTTGATTTACAGGCGCCGCTCGCGAGCGCTATGGGAATTGAGGCTGAGACCAATCGCGCGGCGAGCGAAGCCATCATGCGCCGCTACTACTGGGCAGCAAAAGCAGTAACCCAGCTCAATGATGTGCTGCTGCAAAACATTGAAGCCTTGCTATTTCCACAGGAATCAAAAACAACCCACGCCATTCCTGGGCAAGAGAATCAATTCTTCATTGAGCGTCAGGGCTTGCTCGATATCACCGACCCCATGCTCTATGAGAAACACCCCGAGGAGATTCTCAGAACCTTTTTAGTCTTTACTCAATCACCCACCTTAACCGGCCTCTCTGCAACCATCTTTAGGGCGCTGTACAACGTGCGCAAACGCATGGACAGTCAGTGGCGCAAAGATCCCGCGAACCGTCGACTGTTCATGGAGATACTCAAACAGCCAGACGGGGTCACGCGCGCCTTCCAGTTGATGAACCGAACCAGCGTATTAGGTCGTTACTTACCTGCCTTTCGAAAAATTGTCGGGCAAATGCAGCATGATTTATTTCATGTCTATACCGTTGATCAACACATCTTGATGGTGTTGCGCAATGTGCGTCGCTTCATGATCATGGAACATACGCAGGAGTTCCCCTACTGCAGTCGCTTGATTGCCAACTTTGATAAACCCTGGCTGATTGTCTTAGCTGCCCTCTTTCATGACATCGCTAAAGGTCGTGGTGGTGATCATTCCGAATTAGGCATGCGCGATATGCGGCAGTTTGCTAAAGACCATGGTCTTAGCAAAGCAGATACCGAACTCTTGGTGTGGCTAGTAGCAAAGCATCTGAAGATGAGCCAGGTAGCCCAAAAGCAAGACATCTCCGATCCCGATGTCGTTGCGCAATTTGCGAAAGAGATGGGCGATGAGCGTCATTTGACTGCGCTCTATCTGCTCACCGTTGCCGATGTCCGGGGCACCAGCCCCAAGGTATGGAATGCCTGGAAAGCCAAGTTACTAGAAGACCTCTACCGGGCCACCTTGCGCGTGCTGGGTGGCGCCAAGACCGATGCCACATCGGAATTGGCTCAACATCAAGAAGAGTCTCGACGTAATCTCAGATTGAATGGGATTGAAGATGAGGCGTATGCTGATTTATGGAAAAAATTGGACGTTGCTTTTTTCTTACGCCAAGATGCGGGTGATATTGCCTGGCTAACTCGGCATCTCTTCAATCACGTCAATAGTGTAGAGCCCGTGGTGCGTGCCAGATTATCGACGGTAGGGGAAGGTCTTCAAGTCGCTGTCTATATGCCTGATCAGGCCGATCTATTTGCACGCATCTGCGCCTACTTTGAGCGCAATGGCTTCTCGATCTGGGATGCCCGCATTCATACGACGCGACATGGCTATGCGCTGGATACCTTTCAAGTCACCGGCATGAATCGCTTAACCGAAACTGGCAGTTACCGCGATCTCATTCAGCTGGTGGAATACGAACTCAAGACGGCGCTTGAAAAATGCGACTTGCTTCCAGCACCAAGTATGGGCCGCCTTTCTAGGCAGTCCCGCAGCTTTCCAGTGCAAGCTAGGGTTAATATGCAACCCGATGATCGTGGTCAATACGTCGTGCTATCGCTCTCAGCAAGCGATCGCACCGGGCTGATCTATGCAGTAGCACAAGTACTTGCAAAACACCGCGTATCGATCCATACCGCTCGCATTAATACTTTAGGTGAGCGTGTGGAAGACGTACTGCTGCTCAATGCCGAAGAGCTGAGTAAAAATCCAAAGTTGCAAATCCAAATTGAAACCGAAATCCTGGATGTGTTGGCAAGCTAACACTTATTAGCGCTAGCTTGCAACAATGCGTAATAAGCTTTAACCGCCCTTTTAGTTCGGATATCCGTAACAGCACTCTGCTCGCACCACCTCCACTCTATTGCCTCGACCGCATTAACCATGCTAGATGGTTTGAGAGCAAAACAAAGATCAATATGAATATGCTCAGGCTCTTTTTTGGCGGGATTATTCGGAATTGTATGGACATCAACATCAACAAGGGAGTTCTCCTGCCAAACTAATTCACATAAAACACCAGTCTCTTCTTGGGTCTCGCGAATAGCCGCAGACTCTGGCGTCTCACCATCATCAATATGGCCGCCTGGCTGAATCCAAAGCCCCAGATAAGGGTGACGTATTAAAAGAACCTTATCAAACTCTATAACCAACCCACTAGCAGTTATATGACCATGCAAATTAGAGCGACTAAAGGGATTGGCTGATTCAAATATCGGAGCAAATTGATGCTGAGATAAATTTTTTAATAAGTAATCTGAATAAGGATCTAATTTTGAATTAGTAAACATCAAGCAAATAAAGAATTGAGATATTGGTTAATAAAAAAAGTAATAAAAGACTTAAATACTCCCTAGATGAGATTTGCTCACCGATTAAATAATGCGCAAGTGCTGCACCAATTAGACCAGTTGAATTAAGTATTGGCAAAACAAAAATATAAGACTTACTTGACATTACATAAATGAATGAAAATTGAGTGCTAAGGTTTAAAAAGCATCTTACAAAAGTACATTTAAAACTAGTTTTTTGCTGTTCATGATTATCAAAATAAAAGTACTTATGCATTAATAATATCGTTAACGAAAAAATAAATCGCCAGATAAGCAATGCAAAGCTAATTAATAACAATTCTTTAAAATAAATCCCGACAAAAAAATCGTTGAAAATTAAATAAGAAAAAATAATTTGAGCAAGAAGAGATATTGAAAGAAAAAGAACTGAAGGCAGGGAGGATAAGGTCGCAGTCTTTTTAGCGCTAATACAAAAAAATACTAGCGATAAACATGTGCAACATAAGAAATACAATGTGCCGCTTGCAAATCCGAATATGCAAAGTAATAAAGGCGCAAGAAAATCAGGGACTTTTGTTAATAATGCTACTTCAAGCAATTTATATCTTTTAAAAACGATAGCAAACCCATAAGAAATTACCTGAAGCAACGTTGCTAGAAAGAATATGTGAACAGATTGCATGTACTGCAAGATATCTAAAAATGGGTAGGCAAGTAGAATGCATGGCGCACTAATAAGAAGGGGTAATAAATTATTCCAATAACTTGTTTTTATTGGACACAATCCAATAGATGAGAGTTGATAACGATCAACTAAATTTAGTCCAGCCCTCGAGAAAGAAGAAATGAAAGATGCCCCGACAATTAAGGCGTCAAAACTGCTCAATTTCTTATGCCAAAGTGGACTTGTCTATCGACCCATTCTTGGGCAATAAATTTTTTGGCATCATTTGGTAGTTGAAAAATAACATTTCTTGGGGCAGTAGAAAGGTTGCCCAATGCAAAAATTATTTCTGCCTGAATAAGCTCGATAAAATCACCCACCACCCCTCCGTGAATGAAATTTATAGCATTACCTTGATTGCCCACGAAAAATTGTTTTTCATCGTGCCTTATTAGAGAAACATAATCAGTCACTTGTACTGAATTTTTTTGGCATTCATATCTTAGGCAATCCATTAATTCATCATCAGATGAAGTTGCACAGAATAAATAAGCTTCGTTTTTTACATACCTGAAATCATCCAGTCCGATCGCTTTATTTCCTGTCGCACAAAAAATAACATCTGCTTTACTGAGTAATGTGTTCCTTTGACCGCTATGAAAACCAAGTGAGAATGCCGCTGCCAACCTGATTGGGTCGATATCATAGATATCGACTTGAAGGCCTCTTGATTTCAAACTAGATGCTATTGACTTTCCAATTTTTCCAAACCCAACAACCAAAATTTGTTTGCCAGTAAATACAAAGCCACTTGATCTAAAAATTGCTTCAGCCGAGAATACAATTGCTTGCCCGACTAGAGTGTCCTCTGGGTCCTTAAGTGAACTTCTTGCCACTGAAATAACTGGGAAATTACATTCGAGACTTAATCGATTTTTTAAAGCAATCTCATACTTTTGATGTCCGTTTTCGGTATCCTCTACGATGCCTTTAAAATTATCTTTAAAGTGGTATTGAAGGTCCTCATATATATGAGAAAAATATCCTCCCATATCTATAATTGCAAATTTTTTAGAGCCAACTTTATTTATTATTTCAGCTAAAAATATTTCTTTATTTGCAATAATTTCTTCACGTGTGTAGTCAAGAATATGATATGTGCTTTTAAATTTTTCTATTAGGCCTGAATTTTTTGAGCTTGATTTTGGCAATATTGCAGCTACCTCTGCAAATGAAGTAATTGCTTTTAAAAAACTCTTAAGCTGCTCATTTAAATGTACAACCGCTATAACTGACTCAATTTCACAGTTATCTTTTTTCCACACAATTGAATCAAAGAAATTTTTGCCCATGCCTATCCTCTCCGTAAACGAAGAGCATAGCTAAAAATACGCTGGATTCACACCTGAAAATTACGTAGGAAACGGATGACTCAATTGCCTATAGGTTAGGCTGGGCCACCACTATCTCAATCTTTCGCGAGCAAACCCAACATCGTTGCCTCATCAATCACAGGCACGCCAAGCTCTTCCGCTTTGGTGAGTTTGCTGCCTGCGTCATCGCCTGCTACAACATAATCGGTCTTTTTAGAAACCGATCCTGCTACTTTGGCGCCAGCGCGCTCCAGCCGCTCTTTTGCCTCATCCCGCGATAAGGTAGGCAGCGTGCCCGTGAGTACAAATGTTTTACCCGCTACGGCCGCACTGACCTTTTTTTCTTCTACGCTGAGCACCATGCCAGATGCCAGCAACTGCTCGATCACCTCACGGTTGTGGGGCTCCTGCATGAAACCCGTGATCGAATCCGCCACAACCGGGCCAACATCCCGAACCGTTAGCAGGTCTTCGCCTGTGGCATCCATGAGGGCATGCATATTTTGATAGTGATTAGCTAGATCTTTTGCCGTGGTTTCACCCACATGGCGAATACCCAAAGCAAATATGAAGCGGGCTAAGGTGGTTGTTCGCGATTGATTAATCGCCTGAATTAAATTATCAGCCGACTTCTCACCCATTCGCTCCAAATTGGCTACTGCCGTAAATCCTAGTCGATATAAATCGGCTGGCGTACGAACGAGATTATTGTCTACCAGTTGATCGACAATCTTTTCTCCAAGGCCTTCAATATCCATGGCGCGCCGATGCGCAAAATGGACTAAGGCCTGCTTACGCTGTGCGCCACAAAACAAGCCGCCACTGCAGCGTGCAATGGCCTCATCTGCTACGCGCTCAATGTGCGAATCACATACGGGACAACGGGTTGGCATCTCAAATGCATTCGTTTGAGTGGGACGACGCTCTAGCACCACCGACACCACTTCGGGTATCACATCGCCCGCACGCCTAACCACTACAGTATCACCAATGCGTACGTCTTTACGCCTTACTTCATCTTCATTGTGTAGCGTGGCATTGGTAACGGTAACGCCGCCAACCTCTACTGGAGAAAGTCGTGCTACTGGGGTAATCGCGCCAGTGCGACCGACTTGCACATCTATTCCTAATACCGTCGTGAGGGCTTCCTGGGCTGGATACTTATGGGCTAAAGCAAAGCGCGGCGCCCGCGAAACAAAGCCAAGCTGGGCTTGGTCAGCAAAGGAATTCACTTTATAGACAACGCCATCGATGTCATAAGGCAACGCATCGCGCTTGCTACCGATCTCCTGATAGAAATTGAGAATATCGTCAACCGATGACAGAATTTTGCGTTCCGCACAGACTGGCAAGCCTAGGCTTACGTATTGATCAAGTAATGCGCTGTGGGACTCTGCTAGCCAGCTTTGTGGCTCACACACACCTACGCCATAAGCAAAAAAGGATAAAGGCCGTTTTGCGGTAATTTTGGAATCCAGCTGACGTAGGCTGCCTGCAGCAGCATTGCGCGGATTTGCAAACTCTTTTTCACCTAATCTGGCTGCCTCTTGGTTCATCTTGGCAAAATCAGCGAGGTACATAAAGACCTCGCCACGGACCTCGAGTACCGATGGAATGGCATTACCTTTGAGACGAAGCGGTATCGCTCGAATGGTTTTAATGTTAGCCGTAACGTCTTCACCACTGCTGCCATCACCACGGGTAGCCGCTTGGACTAGTAGGCCATTTTCGTAACGCAGGGAAATGGCTAGGCCGTCAAACTTCAACTCGCCTGCATAAACTACGTGGGGTTTTTGCAAGCCCTCACGGCAGCGGCGATCAAAAGCCATCACCTCTTCATCATCAAAGCCATTATTAAGGGACAGCATGGGTACGGCATGCTTGACGCTCGTAAACTCTTTTAAAGCAGTGCCGCCAACGCGTTGCGAGAGTGAATCTGGCGTAACCCAATCCGGGTGGGCCTGCTCCAGCGCAATTAACTCACGATACAAACGGTCGTATTCACTATCGGGTAATAAGGGGGTATCGAGCAGATAGTAGGCATGATCTAAGCGTGCCAGCTCTAACTGGAGCCAAGCATATCGCTCCGCTGACTGCATCGGATCCGAATGCAGCATGCCCTATCCTTAATTGAATAAGCGCGCAGCAGTCGCCGAGCCGGCTGCGATGCCACTTTGCTCGAGGCGACTGTATAGGCCATCCAAGTGTTGGCGAATTGCAATCACGGCATTCTCGGTCAGATTGACGCCATTGTCGTCGACAATACGGCCTTGCATCAATTCAGCCAGAGCCACGCTCTCTGCGAGCATGCGCTCAAACCCCATTTGCTCTTGCGCTACTAAAGGAAGCTCTAGCAATAATGAGATTCCATTAATGGGCTGATCTGGATCAAGTGAGTTACTGGCAAACAAGATTTGATTGTTTGAGAAAAACACATAGGACCGACTGTTTTTTGACAGCGCAAAGTGTCGTTCTTGCATCAGTGCGTCTAATTCGGCACGCGTTTTTGCTTTGCCATCAAAGGCCACATTAATACTGAGCTGAATATCGCTCTCTGCAGCAATCGCATCGAGCTCCTTGGCACTTTCAATCATGGTGCTGACACTGGGCATGTCAATTTGTGCGCCCAATACATCGGCCAAAGCCTGGCTACGTGAACAGAAATCCGAAAGCTCCAGCACCCCGATCGGCCCTTTACGACTAGCCAGCTGAATCGCGAGTTGCAGTTCCGCGTAATTAGCATCCATGCCAATGGGTTCCCATTCGCCTTCGCGACCATCCGCCCGCAAGCCTTCGTATATCCAATGCGCACCAAAGCGAGGCCAACCTGCTACCTCACCCATGATTTCACTTCCCTTAATGGGGCTCTCAAACCGCAAAGAAATCACACAATCTATGCGCGGATCAATTGCAAAACGAGGTGCTTCCGTAGGAAGCACATTCATGGGCTCAGAAAATCCTGGCTCCACGCGATCGCCAAGCTGATTCTGCCTCGCTGCATCAGCAAAACCAGGCTCAATTGGCGTATGCTCTTGGCGCTTCGCGCGTGCGCTACGTAGATTAACAATTGCCACCAAAACCACGAGGAAAATGCCAATTAGACCTAAGGCAAATTGCAATTCCGACAAACCCAGCGTCGCTGCGATTTGCTCCAGTCCCATTTAGGCGGCCTCAACCATTGATACCGCAGAGGCAATATCCACAGCAACAATACGCGATACACCCTGCTCCTGCATGGTGACGCCAATCAATTGGTGGGCAATTTCCATGGTGATCTTGTTGTGTGAGATAAAGACAAACTGCGTCTTAGCGGACATCCTAGCAACCATCTCTGAGTAGCGCAATGTATTGGCATCATCGAGCGGTGCATCGACCTCATCCAGCAAGCAAAATGGTGCTGGGTTCAGCAAGAACAAGGAGAACACCAGAGCAATTGCGGTTAAGGCTTTTTCACCACCCGAAAGCAAGTAAATCGAACTATTTTTCTTGCCCGGTGGTTGTGCCATCACTTGCACGCCTGAGTCTAAGATTTCTTCGCCCGTCATCACGAGCTCAGCATGGCCGCCGCCAAACAATTCAGGGAAGAGGCGTCCAAAATGGCCATTCACTTGATCAAAGGTGCCTTGCAATAAATCACGCGTCTCTGCATCAATCTTCGCAATCGCGTCGGTCAAGGTTTGCATCGCCTCGTTTAAGTCGGCCGATTGCGCATCTAGGAATGATTTCCGCTCACGCGAACTGGCCAACTCATCCAGCGCGGCCATATTGACTGGACCCAGCGACTGAATTTCGCTATTCAAGCGATTGACCTCGCTTTGCAGGTGTCCTACTTTGAGCTCGCCACTGAAACGGGTTTCGAGACTAATGAGGTCGGCTTCTGCATCCGCAAGCAAAGTTGCAAACTGCTCAAAGTTAAGGCGGGCAGCTTGCTCACGCAGTTGCAGGTCCATTACTTTGTCGCGCATTGGCTGCAAGCTGCGCTCTATTAAGAGCCGTCCTTCGTCGGACTCGCGCAGTTGGTGCAGCATCGCATCTTGTTCAGTGCGGGCATTTGCTAATGCCGCTTCGCGCTCGGCACGAACCACTAGCAATCCCTGTAGCTTTTCTTGGGCCACTTCATCGCTTAGGCCCGCAAGCTCCAGCTCGCATGCAGCATACTTATCCTGAATCTCGATGATTTGATCGCGTGCCGTGCTTTGATCGCGCTGTAAGTCGGCAATGCGCTGCTGCAATGAGCGGGTCGCAAAGGCGGCTTCTTGGGCCGCCATCTCCGCAGTGCGCAAGTTTGTGCGCAAACGCTCGCGCTCTTCACTGGTAAGCGCTAGATTCGATTGCGCATTTTCTAACTCAAGATGGAGTCGCTCTTTGTCGGCCTGTGCTTGATCGAATTCTGCTTGCGATTGCGCACCATTACTGTTGTGCTGCTCCTGCTGCCCGCTGATTTCAGCCAACTCCGACTGAATTTGTGCGGCGCGCTGACTGTATTGCTCTTCCGCTTGTGTGAGCTGCATCTGCTCTACTTCAAATCCATGCGCTTCCTGAACGGCATGCTCGGCATTGATGCGAGACTGCTCAGCAGCCTGGTGAGCAGCGTGGTAGTTCGCTGCGCATTGATCGAGCTCACCCTGTAACTCGCTCTGAATTAAACGCTGTGCCTTTAACTGCTTCTCCAAGCTCCCCATTTCTTGGGCACGCGCCAACATACCAGATTGCTCCGAGTCAGCAGCATAGAGCTGTACACCAACCCGGCTAACCAAATGGCCTTCTTGGGTCACTAAGGTTGCGCCTGCAGGTAACTTGTCACGGCGATGCAGTGCGTCTTCTAAATTATTAGCAATAAAGACTGCGCCCAACCACTCTTGCAACACCTGCATCACGCGCGGCGCGCCCGCACTCTGAATGCGAGACAGCAATAAGGTGAACTCCGCAGGTGCATTGATCTGCGCTGCAGGCAATTCATCGGCCAATAAAATGGCTAAGCGACTTGGCGGCGCGTCTTTCGCTAACGCAACTGCCTCTTCTGCATTTTTACCAGTGACCGCAGCAAGCCGCTCACGCAAAACCGATTCAAGGGCTGTTTCCCAACCGCTCTCGACCTTGAGGTCTTGCCATAAGCGCTTGCTTTCTTTCAGGCCCTTGCTTTCAAGCCATGGACCAATTTTTCCTTGTGCTTGCACGCTGGCCTGAAGTGCGGTTAAGGCGGTTAACCTGGCCTCGGTTTGGGCCAGATCCTGATTAGCCGACTGTATTTGCTGCTGCGCCCGGTTGCGCGCCTCATCCGCTGCTGGCACACGCTGCTGCATCTCTAAAGCACGGGATTTAGTTTCTTCTACCTTGCGCTGCGCCATCACTTGGCGATCCAAAGCCATTTGCAATGCTTCTGCATCGGGCTTTCGCATGCCGGTCAGCTCGGACTCAAGGCGCGCTTGACGAGCGCCAGATTCTTCCAACTGCAAGGCAATCGCTTTTGCTCGCTCGCCTAAGCTTGCTAAACGTTGATCAATGGCAGCAACACTGTCGCGCGCTGCATTCAACTGCGCAGCTGCTGTTTGATAAGCCTCTTCGCGCCCAGGCAACTGTTCTTGCAACGATACCAGTTGGGTTTGTAAATTGCGCTCTTGTTCTGTCGCGAGACTTAACTCGTGCTCCGCAGAGCGCTGTGCTTGAGCCGCGTCGGTTTCTTGAACGGTCCACCGTTGCAATTGCGACTGCAGATCCTGAGTTTGCTGTTGCAGACGCTGACGCGCCTCCTGCACATACCGAATCTCTGCTTCAACCTGAGTGACATCGGCGTTGGTTTGATAGAGTTCACCTTGCGCTTCGGATACTTTATCTTGAAGGGCGTACTGCTGCGCACGCATCGCTTCGAGCTCGGCTTCGGCATGGCGCAATTTTGCGGTCTGCTCTTCTAGCTGAACTTGTGTATCGCGGATGCCGTTGGCATGGCGCTCTTGTTCTTTGCCGGCCTCCGTTTGGCGCACAAACCACAGCAATTGCTGCTGTGATTTCATTTCCACTTGCAATAAATTATGCCGCTCCGCTACCGTAGCCTGACTCTCGAGGCGCTCGAGTTGCTTTTCCAGCTCGCGCAAGATGTCTTGTACGCGGACTAAATTTTCCTGTGTATCTTCAAGGCGTGAGGCAGTCTCCTTGCGGCGCTCTTTGTATTTTGAAACTCCGGCAGCCTCTTCCAAGAACACCCGCAGCTCTTCTGGCTTGGATTCCAAAATGCGATTAATCGTACCTTGACCAATAATCGCGTAACCGCGTGGCCCCATCCCCGTACCGAGGAAAATATCTTGAATGTCTTTGCGACGAACGACTTGGTTGTTGACGTAATAGCTGGAGTTGCCATCGCGGGTGAGTACCCGCTTAACTGCAAGCTCAGCAAAGGTGCTCCATTGTCCGTGTGCGCGGCCATCGGCATTATCAAACAGTAACTCGACGCTGGCGCGACCCGATGGCTTACGTAATCCAGATCCATTAAAAATCACGTCCTGCATCGATTCGCCGCGCAACTCGCTGGCGCGGGATTCGCCCAAAACCCAACGAACGGCATCAATAATGTTCGATTTTCCACACCCATTCGGCCCCACCACACCAATCAGCTGGCCTGGCATCTCAAAATGGGTTGGATCGACGAATGACTTAAAGCCAGAAAGTTTGATTGATTTGAGTTGCACAGGGCGCTTTGCGGGGTAAAAAAGTCTGACTGGTTCAAGAAAAAGGGGGTAAATTCCGTGATTTAGATGATAGCAAGTTAACAAAGCCTCACACCGGAATTTTCTCCACCGATATAATGAAGTTTCGCCATTTAGGGCTAAAACCCCTTAACAATCTGATAGTTATCTAAAAAGCATGAGCCAATCACCACAAAGCGTTATCGAACAAGCCTGGGACAACCGAGCCAACCTGTCTGCAGGGGACATTTCCACCGAAATCCGCAATGCCGTTAGTGCGGTCATTGACGGCCTTAATCGGGGGCGTATTCGTGTTGCCGAGCGCCGTTCTGTGGGGCAATGGGAAGTCAACCAATGGGTTAAAAAGGCAGTCTTATTGTCTTTCCGTCTAGAGGACAATAAAGTCATGCCAGCTGGTGGCTTTACCCAGTTTTACGACAAAGTACCCAGCAAGTTTGAGAACTGGACTGAGGCGGACTTCATTGAGGGTGGCTTTCGGGTTGTCCCTCCGGCTGTTGCGCGCCGCGGCTCCTTCATTGGTAAGAATGCGGTTTTGATGCCCTCGTACGTCAATATTGGCGCATACGTCGGCGAAGGCACCATGGTAGACACATGGGCAACCGTTGGTTCTTGCGCTCAAATTGGTAAGAATGTGCACTTATCGGGCGGCGTTGGTATTGGCGGTGTTTTGGAACCAATTCAGGCCGGTCCTGTCATTATTGAAGACAACTGCTTTATTGGCGCGCGCTCCGAAGTAGTTGAGGGCGTCGTGATTGAAGAGAACAGCGTCCTATCGATGGGCGTCTTTATTGGCCAAAGCACCAAGATTTACGATCGGGAAACTGGTCAAATTCATTATGGTCGTGTGCCTGCCGGTTCAGTGGTGGTGCCTGGCTCACTCCCCTCAGCGGATGGCAAATACAGCCTCTACGCTGCCATCATCGTGAAGAAAGTCGATGCCCAAACCCGAGCAAAAACTGCCATTAACGAGCTCTTACGCGATTAATCATGAGTGCAGCGATTGAATTAACCAAAGCCCTGATTGCCTGCCGTTCGGTTACGCCAGCCGATGGCGGCTGTCAGGATTTAATCGCGAATCGCTTAAAGGAGTTAGGCTTTCATATTGAAAGCGTAGTGGGAGGCCCAAGTGACTTTCAGGTGACCAATCTGTGGGCCATTAAAAAAGGGGTACAGGGTGATGCTGGCAAAGTATTATTGTTTGCAGGCCATACCGATGTGGTTCCCACCGGCCCCCTAGAAAAGTGGGAGAGCGATCCATTTACCCCCACCATCCGCGGTGACTATTTATATGGCCGCGGCGCAGCCGACATGAAAACCTCTCTTGCAGGGTTTGTGGTGGCAACCGAAGAGTTCATCACCACTAATCCGGATCATGCCGGTACGATTGCTTTTTTAATTACCAGCGACGAAGAAGGTCCAGCCAACGACGGCACTGTGGTGATGTGCGAGCGCCTCAAGGAGCGAGGTCAGCGACTCGATTACTGCGTGATTGGTGAGCCGACCTCGGTTAATCAATTGGGTGACATGATTAAGAACGGTAGGCGCGGCTCCCTGTCTGGCAAGTTGCACATTAAGGGCATCCAGGCGCACATTGCCTACCCTCACCTTGGTGAAAATCCCATTCATTTAGCTGCACCCGCAATTCAGGCGCTGGTAAGCACCGAATGGGATCAGGGCAATCGCTACTTTCAACCGACGAGTTTTCAGATCTCGAATATTCACGCAGGCACTGGCGCAAATAATGTTATTCCGGGTGAACTCACCATCGACTTTAACTTCCGCTTTTCAACCGAGAGTACGCCCGAGCAATTACGTCAGCGGGTCGATACCATTTTGACTGAAGCGGGCTTGAGGTTTTCGATTGATTGGGTTTTGGGGGGAAGTCCCTTCATCACCGGAGACGAAGCCTTGGCGAGTGCGCTGCGTAAAGCCATTCAAGATGAAACCGGTATAGTCACCGAACTCTCTACGACCGGTGGCACGAGCGATGGCCGCTTTATCGCCAAGATTTGCTCTCAAGTAGTAGAGTTTGGGCCCATCAATGCGACGAGCCATAAGGTGAATGAATCCGTTAACGCCGAAGACATTGTGCCGCTGAAGAACATTTACAAGCGCGTGCTTGAGCAGTTGATCGCCTAAGCCCATGGATCCAGAGCCTCAGTCCTACGACAACACCATCGCTACCGTAGAAGAATCGATTGATCGGCTTACTGATCACCTAAATCAAGCCAAACTCAACTACGGGCACGGCGCTATCGATGCCCAGAGTGAGGCCTTGTGGATTATTAGCAAACAGCTGCAGATCAGTCCAAGTGACGCCTTAGATCAACTACAAGCACCGCTTGATCAAGGTCTTTATGGCGCTGCGCTTGCAATTGCCAATGAGCGCATCCGTACTCGCAAACCATTGGCGTATATTCTGGAAGAGGCATGGCTTATGGGTGTGCCCTTCTATTGCAATGAACAAAGCATTGTTCCCCGCTCATGGATTGCTGAACTCATTACTGAAAGAGCGCTCGAGCCGTGGCTGCCTGCCGATGGCCGTGCCCTTGATTTATGTACTGGCAATGGCTCGCTTGCCGTCTTACTGGCACTTTCTTGCCCAGATATTCATGTGAGCGCCTGTGATATTAGTGCGCCTGCCTTGGCGGTGGCCGCTCGTAATTTAGATCGCCATGGTTTAAGTACTCAGATTGAATTGTTTCATGGTGATCTTTGGAGTCCCTTGCCCGACCCCATTGACGAAAACCGCTTTGACTTAATTGTCTGCAATCCTCCTTATGTGAATGCAGCTAGCATGCGTGCCCTCCCCGCCGAATACCATGCTGAACCCGCTCTTGCTCTGGCTGGCGGCGAAGATGGCATGGACTTGATTCGGAAGATTATTGCGAATGCATCGGGCTACCTTAGCGAGCGTGGTGCGCTGGTATTGGAAATTGGCAATGAAGTAGAACACTTTCACAAAGCCTTCCCCCAGATCCCAGTGATTTGGATGGACGTCTCCGCAGGGAATGAACAGGTCTTACTAATCCAGGCTGAAGACTTGCGCTAACGAGCGTTAGTCAATAGCGCTAACAATAGTGCTAACTGAGTTCGTTGGCTGCAGAGATGGCCTCATCGATGCGCTCTACCGGAATGACGCGCAAACCTGGGATCTTGCTCTTGGGTAAATTGGCTTTTGGAATGATGGCAATACTAAAGCCCAGTTTGGCGGCTTCTTTGAGGCGCTCTTGACCGCGGGGACAAGGGCGGATTTCTCCAGCCAAACCCACCTCACCAAATACGATCAACTCCTTCGGCAAGGCGCGATTCCGAATCGACGATTGAATGGCCAACAGAACTGCTAAGTCAGCTGCTGGCTCAGAGATCTTCACGCCACCAACAGCATTGAGAAAGACATCCTGATCAAAGCAGGCAATTCCTGCATGGCGATGCAAAACGGCAAGCAGCATAGCAAGTCGATGTTGCTCGAGGCCTACTGCTAAGCGCCTGGGATTGGGAATGTGCGCCGTATCCACTAAAGCCTGAATTTCAACCAACAAGGGGCGGCTACCTTCTTGCGTAACGAGCACGCAAGCGCCTGGCACCATCTCCGCATGCTGAGAGAGAAAGATGGCCGATGGGTTGGAGACGCCCTTGAGGCCTTTTTCGGTCATGGCAAACACACCAAGTTCATTGACCGCGCCAAAGCGATTTTTTATCGAGCGCACTAAACGAAATGAAGAGTGGGTATCACCCTCAAAATACAAGACGGTATCAACAATGTGCTCGAGTACCCGCGGACCAGCAAGATGACCGTCTTTGGTCACGTGCCCCACCATCAGCATGCAAATGCCACTGGATTTAGCGTAGCGGGTAAGCTGCGCAGCACACTCACGCACCTGCGCAACCGACCCTGGCGCGGATGTTAAGGCGTCGGAGTAGACCGTCTGAATCGAATCCACTACAACCACTTGGGGACGGGCAGCATCAATCGTAGTCAATAACTTTTCTAGCTGGATCTCAGCTAGAACCTCCAGTTGCGGCGCAGTCAAGGCAATGCGCTTTGCTCGCAGCGCGATCTGTGCAGCGGATTCTTCGCCACTGCTATATAAAACGGAAACGCCAGCAGCGCTCATTTCCGCCAGGGCCTGCAACAACAGTGTCGATTTACCAATGCCTGGATCACCGCCGATAAGAACGACGCCGCCAGGCACTAAGCCGCCACCGAGGACGCGGTCAAACTCATCTACGCCAGTAGGCAATCTCGGCATGTCCTCGGCCTTGATGGCAGATAATTTTTGACGGGGTACGGCCTGCGCTAAACCCTGAAAACGGGCATTGCTCGAGGTCGATTCAGAAAGACTTTCTTCCAGGGTATTCCAGGCTTGGCATGCTGGGCATTGCCCCTGCCAACGGGGGGTGCTGCCGCCGCATGCCTGGCATACATAAATGGTTTTTGCTTTGGCCAAAATCAGTCTCTTTACTGTAACTGGGTACCTGCTTTGTTTTCTTGTGCGCGACGCGGTGCATCTTTGCGTCGCTCCTCTAAGTCTGCTGCTCGCTTTGCAGCTTCCTGTTGTTTTTCTTCAAAGGCACGCTTATTTTGAGTACGCTCTGCCGCTTTAGCAGGATCCACTTTATCCGCAATGCGCTTTGCGTCACGCTCGTCTTTTAGAAGCTCGCGCAGCTCCCGCTGTGCCGTATTGAGTTCAACTTCTTGCGCTCGAATCGGATCGATTTCTTTACGATACTGAGCGCGCGTTTGGCTAAGACAGCGATTCACTAAATATTTTTGATAACACTCAGAAGATGCTTTTTTCCAACGATAATCTGCCCACTCACGCTGTAGATTGAGCTCGGCCTCAATCAAATCAAGCTTTTCTAGTTCAGCCTTTTGCGCTGGCGTTGCTTGGGCTGCTCCTATCCCAAGCGCTAGGCCCAAAACAATAGCAATGGAACGAAAGGTAGAGCAAAAAAAAGGGTGAATCAAATTTCCACCTTTGCGCCCAACTCAACCAAGCGATTGGTTGGAATCTTGAAAAAGTCCGATGGCTTTGCAGCGTTTTGCATCATCCAAGAAAATAAGCTTTCCTGCCACAGCGCCATTCCGGGGGATGCCGATGGAATGATGGTGTCTTTTGAGATGAAGAAAGAGGTATCCATCAAATCAAAGGTTAGGTTTTCTTGTTTCTCGAGCAGGGCTAAGATCGAATTAATGTCTGGCGTTTCTTTGAAGCCATAGACCGCGCGTACCAAATAAACCTGGCCTCCCAGGTCGCGCATCGTAATACGCTCGCTGTCATTTACATAAGGCACATCCCAAGTACTCATCTTTAAAAAGAAAATCCGCTCATGCATCACGCGGTTGTGTTTCAGGTTGTGTAGCATGGCTACCGGAACATAATCAATGTGCGCTGTTAAGAAGATGGCGGTACCTTCCACGCGGTGCGGTGGATGCGCCAGCAGACTACTAACAAAAGCCTCCATCGGAATCGAATTGCTCACTAATTTATCGGTGAGTAATTTGCGGCCTTTATACCAGGTAATGAGGCAGGTAAAACAGATCAGGGCAAGCAGTAATGGATACCAGCCGCCATCCTTAATTTTGATCAGTGTTGCCGTCCAAAAAGCCAAATCAATCGCAAAGAAAAAGACAATGAGCAAGGCAATCAAAATGGGATTGATATGCCATTCACGCCGCATCACAACCGACAGCAAGATGGTAGTAATCAGCATTGTTGAGGTAACCGAGAGACCATAGGCTGCGGCCAAGTTAACCGATTCACCGAATTCAATAATGGTCACAACCACCATAAAGAGCAAAGCCCAGTTCACTACCGGGATATAAATCTGCCCGCGCTCCGAATCGGAGGTATGAAGAATGTTCATACGAGGTAAAAAGCCTAAGGAAATAGCTTGGCTCACCAACGAAAAAGTTCCAGAGATCACGGCCTGTGATGCAATCACAGTTGCTGCGGTGGCAAGCCCTACCATCGGCCAAAGAGCCCACTCCGGCACCATCATGTAGAAGGGATTACGAATGGCTTCGGGGTTAGATAGCACCAAGGCGCCCTGCCCTAAATAATTGAGTAGCAGGCTAGGCAACACGATCAAGAGCCATGCAAAGCGAACAGGGTTGCGGCCAAAGTGGCCCATATCCAAATACAGAGCCTCAACTCCAGTAACTACGAGCACCACCGCACCCATCACGATATAAGCCGTTAAGGGGTGATCCGTAATGAATCGAATGGCGTACATTGGGTTAAAAGCCAAGGCAATTTCGGGGGCGTTGCTGATGTTCCAAACGCCCAGCGCGGCAATCACCAAAAACCATACCAAGGTCACGGGTCCAAATAAATTACCAACCAACGCCGTGCCGTATTTTTGAATCACAAAGAGGCAAAAGAGAATGGCTACGGCAATCGGAATAATGAATTGCTTTAACGCCGGCGTTGCAATCTCAATACCCTCCACCGCAGACAATACGGAGATCGCTGGCGTGATGACGGATTCACCAATCAACATACAAGCGCCCAGCATCCCCAGAATCATCAAAACAAAATATTCCTTAGTGCCGCTTTTAACAGAACGCAGTGCTAAGGCCATTAAGGATAAAACACCGCCCTCACCTTTGTTGTCGGCCCGCATCACGAACAAAACGTATTTGAAGGTCACTACCAAAATCAAGGCCCAGATCATCATGGAGATGACCCCGTAAAGCGCTTCACGGCTAAACGCAATACCATGCTCGGCATCAAAGCATTCTTTGAGGGCATACAAGGGGCTGGTGCCAATATCACCGAAAACGACACCAATTGCAGCCAGCATGAGAACGCCTAAACCCTTCTTGTGTTCAACACCATCACCGCTGCTATGCAGATCAACGGGCTTGAGAAGAGTTGAGCTTGAGTATTCGGGATTGCTAATGGACATGAAACTGCCTTAATTGGTGTTGCACGGCAATATGTTACTCCTTAGGGGGATGCAAATGACCGAGAAATGGAAGATAAATTCAGCATGAAACCGCTCAATTCAGCAATAAAGCTCGACAGCAAAGGCTTAAAAATGCTAGAATCATAGTCTCAGACGCGGGGTGGAGCAGTCTGGCAGCTCGTCGGGCTCATAACCCGAAGGTCACAGGTTCAAATCCTGTCCCCGCAACCAAATTTAGTGATATAGATCAACAGGATACGAAAGTATCCTTTTTCTATTGATGTAAAGCAATCCGTGGGTATTTAGCAAAGCGCTATTGACACTGCTAGATTGCGGGTGATAGTTTCTGTAATCAAAGGGGAATGAACACATGTTTGCCAAAACGTTAATCAGCATATTGAGCGCAGCCACAATCGTAATTGGCTTGGTTGTTTTTATTAACAATGGCGACTACGCCATCTTTACGATCGGCATGATTGCCTATCTTCTAATTGCAATCTCTGGAAACCTTTGCACACTCTACAACCATCGTAAAAGTTAAGGTTTGGCTGATTTAGTCACGGCATTGCTGTGGCTGGTAAAAATCATCTCTCATTTTTGCCAACGGCCTTAAATCAGTATTACCGCCGCACTCTCTGCTGCAATTGATTTCAATTGGGAGGTGGCTGTCTTCTGCTTGCCAAGTACCGTACCCCATCGCTGCCATAGCGCTCAGAGTGAACTTGATTTTGCGTCAAATGAAAAGTGTCACCAAGACCATACGATTGACTGTCGCCATCGATCGTAATTTCCATCTGCCCACGGGTAATGAGCGCACGAACTTCAAATGAATGGGAGTGCAGATCCAGAAAACCATTGCGTTCACGCTCAACCAATACCGGCTCAGGGAAGCCCTCTACTAGGAGGAATGCTTTAAAAATCGCTGGAGTCATACGGCGGCTTACAGGCTAGTTCCAAAGAGCACTACAAGCCCATTACAGCTTTATTTTTAAACGGTATGCAATTTCACCAATAATGCCGCGCCTAAATGCCATGACGCAAACCACGAATATGGCGCCGGTCGCAATGGTGCTCCAGCCACCCAAGTTGGCTAAATAATTTTGCAGGTTGATGATGATGGCAGCCCCGGCAACTGGTCCCCATAAGGTTCCAATACCCCCAAGAATCGTCATCAAAACGGCCTCTCCCGAGGTGTGCCAAAACACATCAGATAGCGAAGCCAGTTGTAAAACCAAGCTTTTTAATGCGCCGCCTAGACCGGCTAGGCCTGCTGACAGAGTGAAGGCAATGAGTTTGTATCGATTGACGTCATAACCCAATGAAATTGCCCTCGGCTCATTTTCCCGAATGGACTTCATGACCTGACCGAAAGGGGAGCTGACGATGCGTTTAATCATCAGGAAAGCCAAAGCAAAAACAACTAGCGCAAAGTAATACATATGGGTAGAGGTAGATAAATCAATGAAACCCAAAAACTGACCGCGGGGTACGCCCTGTATGCCATCCTCACCATTTGTGAAGGGAACCTGCGTTGCTAAAAAATAGATTACTTGGGCAAGTGCGAGCGTAATCATTGCAAAGTAGATGCCCTGGCGTCGTATTGCCAAAGCCCCAAACACATAACCCAAAGCAGTTGCGCACAAGACACCGCAGAGCAATCCTAACTCAGGGGTAAGGCCCCACTCTTTCATAACGTAAGCGCTGATGTAT
Organism: Burkholderiaceae bacterium; assembly: GCA_947461805.1. GTDB lineage: Bacteria > Pseudomonadota > Gammaproteobacteria > Burkholderiales > Burkholderiaceae > Polynucleobacter. The sequence goes on along the minus strand of CANHMJ010000008.1, from coordinate 776 downwards.
GCGCCCGTTCCAAAGAACGCCGCGTGCCCAAAAGACAATAGGCCGGCAAAACCCAACAATAGATTCAGGGAAGCGGCAAAAATAGCAAAACAAAATACCTTCATCATGAACAGGTCGTACACAAATCCCTGAAATGGTACAAGCGCGAGTAGCGCTATGATGACGATGGATATCTTGTCGAGGGGAGACAAATTGCGTTTCATCATTAATTTGATCTACCAAATAAGCCAGCGGGTTTAATTAACAAGACGATGATCATGATGACGAAAATGGAAACCGATGAGGCTTGGGGATAAAAGACTTTGGTTAAACCCTCCACCACACCCAAACCCAAGCCCGTCACAATGGCACCAGCAATCGACCCCATACCGCCAATCACAACCACCGCAAAGACCACAATGATTAAGTTTGAGCCCATCACTGCTGTAACCTGATAAATAGGCGCAGCCATTACCCCAGCAAATGCAGCAAGGGCGCAACCCGCACCGTAGGTTAGCGTCACGATCAGCGGAACGTTAACCCCCAACGCTTGAAGTAATCGGGGATTTTCAGTACCAGCTCGAAGTAAGCTGCCTAGGCTAGTCCGCTCAATGAAGAACCAGGTAGCAAAGCACACTAGTAAAGCTAAAAATACCACCCATAAACGGTAGTAGGGTAAAAAAAGTTCTCCTACCCGAAAGCCGCCTTGCAATAACTCCGGTACGGGATAACTATTACCAAGGGCGCCAAACCCATGGCGGAACATCCCCTCAATCACCAAAGCAAGACCAAAGGTC
>CANHMJ010000007.1 GCA_947461805.1 Burkholderiaceae bacterium | reverse complement strand
CCGCAATGCGACTCAATATTCCCTTGCGGATGGGATAGTGTTTGCATAAATTTTTGAGCTCTAATAGCTTGGTTTTGCTCATGTACTAGCTCCATGACGTACTGGATTCCAGCAAGCAACCCAATGTTTATTGCCATGATCTTGGAGAATGGGAGACTCTTGGCTGCAACGCTCAGTCGCAGAAGAGCAGCGTGGAGCAAAAGCACAACCCACAATCTCGGTTCGCATTGAGGGAACCATGCCCGGAATTTCTACCAAGCGTTTGGATGCAGCATCGTCCAAGCGCGGCATTGAGTTTAAAAGACCCAAGGTATAAGGGTGCATTGGCTTCTCAAATAAATCGAATACATTGGCTTCTTCAACCTTACGGCCGGCATACATCACCACTACACGCTGCGCCATTTCAGCAACAACACCAAGGTCGTGGGTGATCAAAATAATCGCTGCCCTAGTGCGATCCCTGAGTTCACGCATTAAATTGAGAATTTGCGCCTGAATCGTGACATCTAACGCAGTCGTAGGCTCATCGGCAATCAAGATTTCAGGATCACAAGCCAAAGCCATGGCAATCATGATGCGCTGGCGCATGCCACCCGAGAGTTGATGAGGATACTCATCGATCCGACTTTCTGGCTCAGGAATATTAACCATCTTGAGTAGTTCAAGGATTCGGATTCGAGCCTCTTCCTTAGTGCAATGGCGATGCAACTCGAGCACTTCTCCTATTTGCCTGCCTATGGTGAGCACTGGATTGAGCGAAGTCATGGGTTCTTGGAAGATCATGGAGATCTTATCGCCACGGATGTCGCGCATCTCTGCATCAGAGAAATCCAAGAGATCTTTTCCGTGAAAACGAATCGAGCCAGAAACAATCTTTCCTGGGGGTGAAGCAATTAAACGCAGAATCGATAAAGAAGTGACGCTTTTACCGCAGCCTGACTCGCCCACAATTGCCAGAGTCTCGCCCTCGGACACAGAAAAAGAGACGCCATCAACAGAACGTACGACTCCATCGCGTGTATAAAAATACGTACGTAAATCCTCAACTTCTAAAATCGGTTTTCCAGTCGTTTGGCTCATGGCCTACATTCTCCTGGATAGACGCGGATCTAAGGCATCACGAAGGCCATCGCCCAAATAGTTCACAGCTAACACCGTTGCTGAAAGAAAAATAGAGGGAAACAAAATGAGGTAACCGGCGATTTGAAAGAGACTGCGGGACTCAGCCATGATATTTCCCCAACTCGGAATATTGGGCGGAGTACCGGCACCAATGAAAGACAAAATGGCCTCAGTAATCATTGCAGAGGCACAGATGTAAGTCGCTTGGACTAGCAGTGGTGCCGCTATATTGGGAAGAATATGCCGCAATAACGTTTTGATTAAAGGCGTTCCGGAAGCAGCTGCAGCTTCAACATAGGGCTGCTCTCGCAAACTTAAGACTAAGCTGCGGACAAGACGCACTACCCTAGGAACCTCTGCCAAGGTAATCGCAAGGATGACGTTCTCGATGCTTGCCTTGGTTAAGGCCATCAAAGCAATCGCTAGCAAAATAGATGGGATCGACATCAGTCCATCCATGATGCGCATCACAATCGGATCCAACCACCGCACAAAGCCTGTGACCAAGCCGATAGCCATACCAATTACCGTACTTAAAATCGCTACCGCAACACCCACCGTCAGAGAAACGCGTGCGCCATACATGACTCGGCTATATACATCGCGCCCCAATGCATCGGTACCAAACCAATTGTCCCAACTGGGAGGCTTCAAGCGATTCAACGGAGTGACCGCCTGAGGATCTACTGTAGCCAAGTAAGGCGCGAAAATGGCAATAAATCCCATCAAGATTAAGGTGGCAGCTCCAATGACCGCAAAGGGGTAGCGTTTAAAAAGCGCGGGTAATTTAGATCTAAAAAAATGATTCACATGAAAGAGTCTTCCCGACCAATCAGCGGAGTTCAGGCTTGAATGATTGCTTATTGTCATTAGTAGCGAATCCGCGGATCAAAAAAGACGTATGACAGATCAATGAGGAGATTGATGATCACATAGGTCGCCGAAAAAATCAGAATGACGCCTTGAATGATCGGATAGTCGCGACGCAAAATGGCATCGACGGTTAATCTTCCGATTCCAGGGATAGCAAAAACGGTTTCAGTAACCACCGCACCTGAGATTAGTAAACCAATACCAATACCAATCACGGTAATGATGGGTACAGCGGCATTTTTAAGGGCGTGACGAATCATGATGTCATGCTCTTTTAAGCCCTTTGCTTGAGCCGTACGAATATAGTCCTGTGACAAAACATCCAAAACGCTGGCACGCGTAATGCGCGCAATCAGAGCCGCATAAACCGTTCCCAAGGCTAAGCTTGGCAAAATGAGATGGCGGAACCAAGGCCAAATACCCTCACTGATGGGTCGATAACCTTGAACTGGCAACCACTGTAATTGCAATGAAAAAAGGAGGATCAAGAGATAGGCAAGAACAAAGACGGGCAAAGAAAATCCAAGCACCGAAAATCCCATGATGGTGTGATCCAACTTACTCTCTGCACGGGCCGCTGCAATAGCGCCCAAAGGCACAGAAGTCACAATAGCCACAATCAAGGTACAAATGGTTAAGGATAAAGTGGGCTCTACCCTCTGAGAAATTAACTTAGATACAGGCAGATTACTAAAAATAGAGGTGCCAAAGTCGCCATGAAAAAGCGCCCAAACCCAATTTCCAAATCGCACTAAAAAAGGTTGGTCCAATCCCAAGGATTGACGAATGCGTGCAATATCCTCTGCGGTGGCAACATCTCCGGCAATGACTGCCGCAGGATCTCCAGGCGTGAGATAGAGAAGTGAAAAAACAAAGAACGCAACGACAGCCATTACGACTATCGTTGCGCCCAAACGCCTGATTATGTATGAAAGCAAAAAATAACCCCTACACGCTTAAACAAAAAGGAAATTATTTTTTCTCCACATTCCAAAGAAATGCCATTGGCGCCACGATGATTCCAGAAAGATTCGTTCTATAGGCTGTTGGCAAGATAAATTGCGCAGTAGGCACATAGGGCAAGAACTCAAATGCACGGCCCTGAACTGCTTCCGCTGCCTTTTTAGCTGCAGCTGCATTTGGAGCCTCAAAATACGCTTCACGCAATGACTCTAATCTTGGATCCGAAGGCCAACCAAACCAAGCCTTCTCACCATTGCCGCGAAGAGCAAAGTTTACGCCTGGGTTAAGGAGATCAGGACCGACCAACCATGTGTGGAAAATAGACCAACCGCCCTTTTCAACTGGCTCTTTAGAAGTACGGCGAGTAATTAAGCTACCCCAATCTCCTGCTTGCAACTCTACGTTCAAACCTAATTTACGCAGCAACTCGGTTGTCAACAGGGATTGAGACTGAACAATAGGCTGATCAGCAGCTGAAATGATGACAATCTTTTCGCCTTTGTAACCCGATTCTTTGATCAGCGCTTTAGCCGCTTCAAAGTCACGCTTACCAGTCAATAAAGAGGATCCGACATCGCTTGCTAATGGTGTGCCACACGTAAAGTAGGAGGCGCAAGGCTTACCATTCTTTGGGTTACCAGCGATACCTAAAACATAGTCAGGCTGATTTACAACCATTGCAACTGCACGACGCATTTTTTCGTTATTGAATGGTGGATGCAAGAAGTTAAAGCGAATCATCCCCATTGAACCCAAAGGATCAATATTGTCAACCTTCACGTTCGCATTTTTAGACAGCAATGGAATCAAGTCCGGTGGCATTTGCTCCCACCAATCGGCTTCACCGTTGCCAAGCGCATTGGCGGCCGTTGCTGAATCTGGGATGTAGAGCCACTCTACGCGATCGACTTTTACAACCTTACCGCCAGAAGCCCAAGATGGTGCTTCTTTGCGTGGCACATAGTCATTATTCTTTACGTAAACTACTTTGCTGCCAGGAACCCACTCATCCCTCACCATTCTGAACGGGCCAGAACCGGTAGGGTCAGTGATATTCGTAAATGCATCTGTCTTTGCAATCCGCTCAGGCATGATGAATGGCACGTTTGAGGAAGGCTTTCCTAGTGCATCCAATACAAATGCAAATGGCTTTTTGAGCTTCAGAACAAATGTTTTGTCATTCGTAGCAGACCAAGACTCAGTAGACTCGGCCAGTTTTTGACCAAGGCCATCTCGTTTTGACCAGCGGTCAATCGATGCAATCACATCAGCAGACCTTACTGGCGCGCCATCATGAAACTTCAATCCATCACGCAATGTAAAGGTGTACGTTTTTTTATCAGGGCTAACGGTGAACTTATCCACCATCTGTGGCTTGATTTCAAACTTGCTATCCATCGCAAACAAGGTGTCATACACCATATAGCCGTGGTTACGAGTGATGTATGCGGTTGTCGCTATGGGATCTAACACCTTCAGATCCGCCTGAGCAATAAACTTTAAGGTCTTTTGCTGTTGAGCCTGCACTGGCAAGGTGGTAATAGCGGCACTAAACGCCAAAGCTACAGGAACCACCGCCATAATTACTGAACGTCTTAATGTATTCATCATATTGTCTCCGTAATAAAACGTACTGCAAATCTAACAATTTCAGTCTATTAACTGCAAACTCCAACCCTACAAGGGTGTAACCCGAATGAATCAGCAAATTGCTTTAATTTGGATCCCTACCGCCTCAACTTGGTGCATCTAAGTAACTTTTTACCATATATAAAAGTTTGTGCTCTTGAAACTGTTTACCTACAAGCTGGATCCCCGCCAAGCTAGCAGCGGTCAAGCCGAGCCCGTGTTTTGCTGAAAAAATAGGCATTCCTATGATAGGCAGGCCTGAGGCGCCCATTGCAAGACTGAGTTCCCTCAAAGGCTTAGCTGCCTCTGGCAGTTTGGCTGCCTCTACTGGGCCACATGGCGTTAAGGGTAATGCCAGCATATCGACTGAACTGAGCAGCTTGGCCATGCTTTGACGAAACTGCAGCAACTGCTCATATGCCTTTACTAGCACTTCGGGCTCACGAGATACAGAATGGCGAAGCTCATTCATCACGGGCTTGCCCAAATACGTACTAAACAGCTCAACTTCCCCGCACATCACCTTGAAATCATTTAAAAACTCCATTTGCAAGACCGTCATGGCGCAGTCTGTTGCTGCGGTAAAGCTAGGCCAAGTCTGCTCCACAAAAGAAACTGCAGGATTGGCCTGCGCAGTTTCCATAAACTCGGTAAAGACCTGACGTATTGGGGCCTCAACCCCCTCCAAAAGGCGAGGATCCCACCCAATTTGGATGGATTTAGGGATATTTTCTGGTGTCAGCGGGCTCGATTTTGGAGTGAAAGCGCTACCTAAGAAATAATCACAATCGTCTAAGGATTTCACTAGGGGACCAACAACGTCCAACGATCTAGAGCGTGGCACTACCCCATCCAAAGTGAATGACTCGCTGGATGGGCGCAGACCAACGATGCCACACCAGGCGGCAGGCATTCGAATCGAGCCGCCTGTATCCGAGCCAAGTGCCATCGGCACTATTCCCATTGCTACTGCTCTGGCACTACCGCTCGATGAACCGCCGGAGAGACAGCCCTCCAAATATGGATTCGGAATATTGCCGTAATGGGCATTTTCGCCAGTTAGCCCTACGGCCCATTCATTCATATTGGCTTTTCCAATAGGAATGGCTCCGCGATCAATTAATCCCTGTAAAACGGGTGCAGTTTTACTAGCCTTATTGGAATAGGCCTTGGGACTTCCAGCCGTGGTAACTAAACCAAGCCAATCAATATTATCTTTTACAACAAAGGGAATACCACATAGGTCTCCACAATCCTCCCCCCTCTTGATTTTTGCATCAATGGCATCCGCCATGGCCAGCGCACCTTCAACATCCAAGTAAATAAATGTTGGGGAAGTAGAAGAATCTAAGGTTTCTTGCTTTGCTAGACTCAAAGCGAGCTCAACTTGCGAACGAGCTGAACGGGTGCCATTTTTTACTTCGATAGCAATATTTTTTAATGAAGGCCAATGGTGATAAGGCTGCATATTTATTCCTAATGTTCTTTAGCGACTAATGAAGCTAAATTTAATACTATCGTACTTTTATTTATTCGCCACACTCGCCATTTTTTATAACTTTTACTTTGGAATATCCGCAAAGGAGCACACGATTGCTCCTCTTTAAAAACGGCTTTTGTGTAATAGAACTGGCTTGCCCAGTACGATTCGAGAATGCGATTTAGGCCTTAGATACTTTAAATCGAATGCAGCTATAGTTGCTATCGATTTCCATTCGCAATTTTTATTGCCTCAGGCATTCTGCGTAGAAATAACATTACACACGTCCCGATTAAGGGGCCCGGTATTAATATTAAAAATACCCATTGCCAACTATTCAGGTTGGCTGCTGCAAGGGGTAAAAGCCAAATGGTTACGGCGGTCAACATAAAACCAATTCCTAATTGCACGGTTAATGCAGTACCAACATACATGGGGTCAGCAAGCTCTGTAACGATTGTAGAAAATTGAGCGGAATCAGCAATGACTGTGAAACCCCAAATAAGACCTAGAGCAATTAACATCCACAAGGGTCCATCGTAGACAAAACCTGCCAGAAGAGCACATGAGCCGGAGATACACATCATCAAACTAGTGGTGGAAGTTCTTCCCCATCGATCCCCCAAAATCCCACCAACGATACAACCTAAGGCGCCTATACCAATTGCCGCAAATGTAAAAAAAGATGCCGCACTTGGATTATCGATATTCAGCTCAATAAAAGCCATCCGCGAAAACGTCAGAAACCATGCCCACATGGCATAAAGCTCCCACATATGGCCAAAGTAACCGACGCTGGCTAAAAGGACTCCGCGATTCTTAAAAACGTGTCCGATTCGCCCGAGATGAAATGGGGCACGTGGATATGGAAATGGACCTTCATGTACGAATAATCCAATAATGAAAGCGCCTGATAAAGTTGCAAGTGTTGTTGAAAGAACAACCAATTCCCATCCAAGCCCACCTATCGCATTAATAAAGTGTGGTGCGGCCGCACCCAGCGTAATCGATCCCACGAGGGCGCCTAGGGCAAGCCCACGTCCTCTTCTAAACCAAGTTGAAATTAGTTTCAACGACGGTGGATATACCAGCGCGAGAAATGCTCCAGTCATCAGACGAAAGAAAATGGCAAGATACGCACTTTCCGCCAGCAACAAGCCAAGGTTAGCTGCTGCAGCCCCAATTGATCCATAAATCATTAATTTTTTACTGGAAACAATATCGGAGAGGCTAATGATGCTGGAGCCAATAGCGCCTATAACAAAACCAAGCTGAACCCCAATGGTTAGCCACGCCGATAAAGTGGGCGTTAAATTCCAAACTGTCTGCAACTTAGGGATAACAGCGGTTGCTGAAAACCACGTTGTCATTGATAAAACAATGCAGATCGACAAGATGAATAAGGCACGAAAGCGGCCAGCGGGCTGAGGGTCCATGTGCAACTCCGTATTCACAGATTCATTCGCCTTTATTTCGAAAGAGTCATTTTATCGAGCATTTATAAAAGCAATGAAAATTGCATCAACGATTCGACCTTTGGCCTGCCAACCATAATCTGAACCTGCGATCTATTCCTTAGAAAAATTCGTAGCTGAGGGCTACAAAAAGCAGGATAGTTCAGTCAGCCTTAAACATCATCACACCACCACCAATCCCTTCCTGCTTGCTTTGGCGCAAAGTCAGTATCAGTTTGATTGAAAGCATCATTTTTTGGCTCTTTTGTATGAATTGACTTAATTGGGTCTTTTCCCGTTAACAGTTTAGAAGACTCTATCTTCGACTCTAACCTTGCTTTCATCTTTTTCAGGGAATCATTCATAGAGTGACTTTGTTTTTGAGTAGTTATGGCCTCTGTTCAGAGCGGCGCTTTAAATCTGGGCGATGATTGATTCCTTACTGCTTTAGAAAATAAATACAGTGGATGCAAAGGTGTACAACGGCAGTTAATTAATATTCGAAGCCAAAACTGAAGCGTTCGCATTTAATATGCCTTTGGCGTCATATTTTCAATACAAGTTGCTCTATGCATTGACTCAAATTGTTTGATTGCTGCAGTATCTGTCTTTTTGAGCTTCCCACTGTCAATATCAGAATTAATATTGGCTTGAACGCATTTTGCTACCGCGTCCTCACCCTTGCAACCTGCAAGTACTGTGGCAGTCAACAAGGCACTCAATAAAAGTAGTTTCTGCATTAAGGTATGGCCTAAAAGTTAGATTTAATCTTGATTGGCCTGCCCAGCACGATTCGAACGTGCGACCTACGCCTTAGAAGGGCGTTGCTCTATCCAGCTGAGCTATGGGCAGAATATGGATGCAATCCCTATTCTAATGGACTCGGATTGTGGTTTTGGGGCATTTTATGGGCTTTTTATTGATTTAATTTATGATCGTAAGGTTATTTCATTTAACCCATTAAACGCCACTAAGCCCACTATGAAGAACGTACAACGACTCCTTTTTGCCTTTTCTCTTTTGTTTGCTGTTAGTGCTAGCGCGCAAAGCATAACTGAAGGCGGCGACGACAAATACAAACCCAGTGTTGGCCAAGAAGGCAAAGACGTGATCTGGGTTCCCACTGGCGATGAATTGGTAACCAATATGCTCAAGATGGCCAAAGTCGGTCCATCGGATTTGGTCTATGACTTGGGCGCTGGTGACGGCAAGATTGCGATTGCGGCAGCAAAGCAATTTGGCGCCACAGCAGTCGGCATTGAATTTAATCCTGAAATGGCGGCGCTCGGTCAGCGCAATGCGGAGCGCGCAGGCGTCTCAAAACAAGTCAAAATCATTCAGGGCGATATCTTTAAAGAGGATTTCTCCAAGGCAACGGTTGTCACCATGTACCTCCTGCCTGAGCTCAATCTGAAACTGCGCCCTACTATCCTCAAGATGAAACCTGGTACACGCGTTGTATCGCATGCCTTCACCATGGGCGACTGGGAAGCGGATGCCGAAGTGGATAGCCCCGCTAGAGGGTATTTCTGGGTTGTGCCTGCCAATGTTGCCGGCGAATGGACTTTGACCAACTTTGACACCCAAGGCCCAGCTACCTTAAGTCTGTCACAGCACTACCAGCGCATTGGTGGCAGCGTATTAATTGATCGCAGAAGCCAGCCTTTGCTCAATGCCAAACTCACTGGTACTAAGATGGAATTTAGCTACAAAGACCGCAATGGCAATTTCCGTACAGCGCAAGTAACAGTCAGTGGCAACACCTTAAAAGGGGACGATAAGGGTGGCTACGTTCAAAATGAATTTACTGGAGTACGCCGGTAAGCCATTGCTTGCCTTTGTTCGCCTTCACACTTCAGCATGAATAACCCCGCCAACACGGTGCCGGAGCGCCTGCTCTCGCGCATCGGAGCAATCGCCATCATTGTTGGCATTGTGATTGGTGCGGGGATATTTAAAACCCCGTCGATGGTCGCCGGCATTACGGGCGACATCGGCTGGATGATGAGCGTTTGGATCATTGGCTCCGTGATTTCGATGGCAGGCGCCCTATGCTATGCCGAGCTGGCAACCACCTACCCGCATGCCGGCGGTGATTACCACTTTTTGTTTAAAGCCTACGGTAAAAACGCCTCGTTTCTGTATGGCTGGGCAAAAGCCACGGTGATTAATACTGGGTCGATTGCCTTACTCGCTTTTGTGTTTGGCGACTACATGACGAAGGTCTTGCCCCTAGGTGACTACTCCGCTGTGATTTGGGCGCTGCTGATTGTGATTGGCTTGACCTTGGTTAACCTGATCGGCATTCATGCATCGGCAAACGTGCAAACCATACTCACGGTTCTTGAAGTAGCAGGCCTCCTCGCCATCATCGTTGCTGGCTTTGGGCTCATGGGCGCTCCCCTACCTCCTGTAGAGCATGCGGCCTTTTTCTCGAGTACGCCACCGCTGGGCTTGCTTGGTTTGGCCATGGTGTTTGTGCTCCTGACTTTTGGTGGCTGGAATGAATCCGCTTACATTTCTGCTGAGGTCAAAGGTGGCAGTAAGACCGTGGTGTACGTCATCGTTTTTAGTCTATTGCTCATCACCATTATTTACCTGCTAGTCAACTGGGCCTTGATTAGTGGCTTGGGTATGCAACAGCTCGCTAGCAGCAAAGCGGCTCCCGCTGATTTACTGGGCCTTGCTTTTGGCCCGATTGGTGAAAAGCTCCTCGGTCTTTTTGTAGCGGTTGCGGCGCTCACCAGCATTAATGCCACCATGATTGTGGGCGCACGTACCAACTTTGCCATGGGAGAAGATTGGTATGGCCTGCGCTTTATGGGCCGCTGGGAAGCCAAACGCGGCTCCCCTAGCTTGGCCTATATCGTTCAGGGAAGCATTTGCGTTGCACTCGTGTGTTTTGGCGCGCTGCAGTCCGATGGTTTTGAGGCCATGGTGGAGTTTACGGCCCCGGTTTTTTGGAGCTTCTTACTCCTCGTTGGTATCTCGGTTTTTATTCTGCGCTTCAAGCACCCCAATACCAAACGGGATTTTAGCGTTCCGCTCTACCCCTTAACGCCGATCGTGTTTTGCGCGTCCTGCGCCTATTTAGCCTACTCGAGCTTTGCGTATGCGCACAGCAAAGGGGCGGTGACGATTTCGCTCTATGTGATGCTCGTGGGCGTGATTGCGTTGCTGTTCTTGCGGGCTAAAAAAGCAGTGCAGTAAAAGAGGCTTGGATCGACCTAGAAAAGGGTCAAATGGGAAGAGAAAGTGGTCGGAGTACAAGGATTCGAACCTTGGACCCCCTGCTCCCAAAGCAGGTGCGCTACCAGGCTGCGCTACACTCCGACGGAATCGATATTTTACACAGTATTGGACCCACTAGGCATTTCCTGTACCATTTGTCCCTATGAAAGCCTTTTTTGCCACTCAAATCCAGCGTCCTGCTCGGGCTTGTCTCGCAATTGCTTTCCTCACCATCAGCCTCTTGGGCACCCACTGGCTGGGCTATCAACACAGCATTGCCCACCCCCATACCGGACAGACTCAGGCACCCCAGTTTGGCTTATCTGAATTAGCCCTTGAGCATGACGACTGCGATGCGCATCACCATGCCGAAGCATCTCATGGTGACCACATTAATGCCAATTGTTTACTATTTGACGCGCTTACCTTAGCTGGCTTTGTTTCAAGTACCGGCACAACTATCGCCGCTGTTCAAGCACTGGCAACCGAACCGATTATCTATAGCGCCGTTTTTAATACTGGCGCAGTCTTAAGCTACTACCAATCCCGCGCTCCGCCGCAATCCCTCCAGTTGTAAACCCCTAAGCGGCGGCTATTGGCTGCCATGTATTGTTTCGCCACTGCAATGCCGTGGCGCAATTGGAGCTTTTTATGAAGATGAATTCTCGATCGCTTACAGCGAAGCGACATGCGTTTGGCTTACTCAAATCAGTTAGCCTAACTACCACACTGACTGTGTCTTTTTCTGTTATTGCCTATGCCCAAAGCAGCAATAATTCCAATCTACAAATTGAAGCAACTGGCTCACAAGAGAGCAATCTCAGCATCCTCACGCCCACCAAAATTTTGCAGGGCAATGAACTTCTAGATAAGCTCGGCACTACTTTAGGAGCTACCATTGGGAATGAACTGGGGGTATCCCAGACCGGTTATGGCCTTGGTGCCTCACGACCTGTGATGCGCGGCCTTGACGGACCCAGAGTACAGATTCTGCAAAATGGTCTCTCCGTTGGCGATGTCTCTGCCATTTCAGCAGATCATGCTGTCGCTAGCCCCGTTGCCAATGCGCGGCAGATTGAAATTCTGCGGGGCGCTGCTGCCTTAAAGTATGGCTCGGGATCGAGTGGCGGCTTAGTCAATGTGATCAATGATCGTATTTTGACCAACCTACCAGAGCAGGCCACAGGGGCCGTGAATACCAGTTACGACACCGTGAGCAATGGCCGTGCTGCATCGGGCGTAATAGAGAGCTCGATTGGATCAGTTGCAGTCCACGTCGACACAGCAATTAATAACAATCAGAACTATCGTATTCCAGGAAACTCCATTCAAGGTGGGCCGAATCAAGTATGGAATATTCCAGGAGAGCCATTTGGGACGGCTCAAAACTACACCGGTAAATTGCCCAATTCGTTTAACGATCAAAACAACCTGGGTGTTGGCGCCTCTTATATTGGTAAGTCCAGCTATACAGGCATCTCGGTTGAGCGCATGAATAACAACTACGGCATTCCAACCGTGGAAGGCGGAATGATTGCGCAATCACAAAATCGCTACGATTTTCAACACCAGAGCCGCGATCCGTTTGCTGGCTTCTCCTCGCTCAAGTTTAGCGCTGCGAATAGCAATTACAACCATACGGAATTTGCTATCAACCCAGATGACGGCGCATATACAGCAGCGGCGCTATGGAAAAATATCTCCAATGAATTTCGCCTAGACCTGGCGCACAAACAATTTATGGGATGGAAAGGAAGCTTTGGTGCTCAAGTAACACGTTCGTCAGTTGAGGCTACTGAAATCGAAACCGGCAGCTATGCCATCCTTCCTTCTACGAAAACCAACTCCAATGCCCTCTTCTGGATTGAAGAGGGTCGTTGGGGCGCGCTCCAAGGCAATCTAGGACTGAGATACGACGCGGTTTCGCAAAATCCCAATCAAGTCAGTGAATTTCAAGATCCAGTTGCAGCGCCCGGACCTAATCCGGCAACGCCCAATTTAGAAAATCGCAACTTTAATCTCCTATCGTATTCAGCAGGAGGCCTGTGGAACTTTACTAACGGCTACGGCACTGGCTTGTCGTATACCGTGTCGCAAAGAGCCCCAAGCGCAGCTGAACTCTATTCCTACGGTATACATGAGTCAACTGCGACATTTTCAGTGGGTAATTCAAATCTGAACAAGGAGACATCGCATAACTTAGAGTTCAATATTCAAAAGACAGTAGGTAAGGTACGCGGAAAGGTAAATGCATACCTCAATAAGTTCAATAACTACATTTATGGCTTCTACACTGGACAAACTGCCGAAGCAGCTGAAGAATTCTCTGTTGTCGTTGCGCAGCAAGCTGCCGCCACCATCAAGGGTGCTGAGGCTGAGTTAACGTATAACTGGGGAAATATGGGCAGTGGCGCCCGTTTATTTGCGGATGCTTCCCAAGGGACTTTTGATGCGGGCGGTAATTTACCTTTGCAACCAGCGCCACGGGTAGGCTTACAGCTGGCTCAGCAGAAAAATAAATGGTTAGCCAATGCCAGCTATACCTATAGCTTTGAGCAAAATCGCTTGGCTTCGTGGGAAGTAGGCCCTGCCCCCAGCTACAACTTACTTAATGCCGGTTTGTCGTACACCGAGAAGATCAATAAGATTAGCTGGACGGGCTACCTTAATTTACGTAACTTGCTCAACGAGCAAATCCGTTTTGCCACTACCCCGATGGCAGTGCGTTTGTATGCACCGCAACCGGGGCGTAGCCTCATGGTGGGGGTACGCGCCGCCTTCTAACGAGTATCGCGCAATTGCTCTGCAATCAGGCTCTGGCTCAGTTCGGCCAGGGCCTTTCTTTCTTTGAGTTCAGGCAGTTTTACGCTGATGCTGATCTGGGCGCAAATGGGCGGACTGCAGATCAGATTCCAGATCGAATCCAATAAACCCATCTCACCAATAAAAGCAGGTGCAGTGGTTTTGTGACCGGTTCCCACATCAAAGTACTGAATCGCCAGGGAATATACCGGCGCATTGGCCACAATGGCCGCTTCGAATAAGTTCGATTTAAACGGCGCTACCTGCTTGCCATCGGTCGAGGTGCCTTCTGGGAAGATGCAAATCGCTTTATGTTTGAGTTGCCCGGCTACTTCGTGCACCATATTGCGGATGCTATTGGACTTACCTCGCTCAATAAAGAGCGTACCAAGCTGTTTCGCCATCCAGCCAAAAATAGGCCAACTCGCTACTTCGGATTTGGCGACAAAATAATGGGGTTTAAAGGCATTGATCACATGAATATCAATCCATGAGATGTGATTAGCCGCCATTAGGTAGTAGGTATCTTCAAGCCGCTCCGCCCCAATCACGCTCAGGCGCATCTTAAAAATATCCAGCAACTGCTTACACCAATGGCGGATCGATTGATGCTGCTGCTCTGTCTTAAGCCAGGGAAAAACGAGCAGCAAAATAAAGCAGCCCTTCAGTACATGCAAGGTGATTTTTATGATGGTGAAAATGCGGCTTAAAGTCATATAAAAATCGTTAATATACAAGGCTCTTTGGTGTTGAGAATGTAATCAGAATACTAATCTAGTAAGTCATAAAAATGACATGAAATTGTCATGAAGCCTACACATAGCAATGGCTTAATACTCATCAATGACGCACTACCGAGCCATCTGGATTTCAGACGTGCACCTGGGTACATCCGGTTGCCAGGCCAACTACCTCCTCGATTTCTTAAAACACAACGAAGCAGATACCTTCTACTTGGTAGGCGACATTATCGATGGTTGGCGCCTCAAGAAATCCATCTACTGGCCACAAACGCACAATGACGTGGTCCAAAAATTACTACGCAAGGCCCGTAAAGGCGCCAATGTGTATTTTATTCCAGGCAACCATGACGAAAGTGCGCGCCAATACATTGGCATGTCCTTTGGTGATATTCAGGTGGTGGAAGAGATTATTCACACCACCGTGGATGGCAAGAAGCTCTGGGTGACGCACGGTGATTTATTTGATGGCGTGATGCAATACGCCAAATGGCTAGCCTACGTCGGCGATAATCTGTACTCGCTGATTCTCTATATAAATCGTTACTTTAATTTAGTGCGCATCAAAATGGGCCTGCAGTATTGGTCCTTATCGCAATATTTAAAGCATCAGGTGAAGAATGCGGTCAGCTACATTGCCGACTTTGAACACATCATGGCGCGCGAAGCCCGCATGCGCAATTGTGATGGCGTCGTTTGCGGGCACATTCATAAAGCCGAAATTCGGGAAATCGACGGCCTTATTTATTGCAACGATGGCGACTGGGTCGAAAGCCTTAGCGCCCTTGTTGAAACCACCGAGGGTGAGCTCAAACTGGTGTTTTGGAACACCATTCTGGGCGATCCTGCCCCAAGTATTGCCAATACGGAATTACTCCATATGGAAGTCGCTATTAGTAACTCACGTGAAGAGGCCTTAGCATGAAAATAATGATCGTAACGGATGCGTGGGAACCCCAAGTCAATGGGGTTGTTCGCACCCTCAAACAAACCTGCCATGAACTGCGCTTAATGGGCCACGAGATCGATATGATCACACCCAATCAGTTCAAAACCATTCCTTGCCCTACCTATCCGGATATTTCCTTATCGCTATTTCCGGGGAAAGGCGTAGCACGCAAAATCAAGGAATTTGAGCCCGATGCTATTCACATTGCCACCGAAGGCCCCCTAGGCTTATCTGCCAGGGCATATGCTGTGCGCAATCGCCTGCCCTTCTCCACTGCTTATCACACCCGCTTTCCAGAATACGTTCACGCCAGAACGGGTATCCCCATTTCCTGGACATACGCCTTCTTGCGCTGGTTTCATGGACCATCGATGGCCGTCATGGCCCCGACCATTGTTGTCAAAGACGATCTGGAAAAATTTGGCTTTACCAATGTCGTTTTATGGTCGCGCGGCGTTGATACCGACATATTTAAAATGCAGGAATCAAAAGCCCTTAATTCAGCGCATCCCATTTTTCTCTATGTTGGTCGTGTTGCGGTTGAAAAGAACATCAATGCATTTCTAGAAATCGATTTGCCAGGATCAAAGTGGGTGGTAGGTGATGGCCCTGCCATGGCGAAAATCAAACAGCAGTATCCCAACGTCAATTACTTAGGGGTTTTAAACCAGCCCGAATTAGCTAAAGTCTATGCGGCAGCCGATGTCTTTGTGTTTCCGAGCAAGACCGATACCTTTGGCTTAGTCTTGCTGGAGGCAATGGCCTGCGGCACCCCAGTAGCCGCCTACCCCGTTACAGGCCCCATTGATGTGCTTGGCGACTCTCCAGCCGGTGCTATGGATGAGGATTTACGTACTGCTTGCCTCGCTGCTCTTAAGATCCCCCGTGAGGTGGCGAGAGCCCATGCTGAGCGCTTTTCCTGGCGGGCCTCGACCGAACAGTTTGCAAGGCATTTAAAGCCTGTCCCTAGTCCTGCGGTACACCGCACTGCTTTGGCTTAAGAAAAGCGAATTTTTAATTGAAAGATACGTACCACATTGACCAAAATCCGCACAAAGGCAATCGCGGATTGGTACGTGCTTGGCATGCTGCGAAAAACTCATGGCGCGGGCTGGTGTTTGCATATAAAGAGGAAAGTGCATTTCGCCAAGAGCTCAGTTTGTTTGTCGTACTAACTCCAATTGCGGTTGTATTGCCAGTATCACTGTTCGAAAAAGCCGTCTTAATTTGCTCAATTGTGCTCGTGATGGCGATTGAACTGCTTAATTCAAGCGTGGAGGCGGCGATTGATCGCATCTCCTTTGAGCACCACGATTTATCCAAACGCGCCAAGGATTTTGGATCTGCAGCCGTGATGCTGGCCCTGCTCATTTCCTTCATTTTATGGGTCTGCGTTTGCCTTCCTTTATTCATGAAAATGTCATAAACGCAATTTACAGTTAGGTTTACTTTTATAAGGTTTTTCTATGTCAGACATGCCCAATCCATTCGCTCCATTCGATGTGTTCTTTAAAAGCACGACGACAGTAGAGCGCATGAAAAAACTGCGCCCAATTAAGAAATTGCTTTCCAAAAAAATGGCAAAGCGTTTATTTGGTAAGGCGTTTGCCCAGCGTACCCGTGCTGAATTGCAATCTGTCCCCGAAGTAGCCCGTCCCGTAATCAAATCAAAGCGCCCTGCACTGAAGGTATCGTGGGCCAAAGATGCGGGTGAAATTCAAGAGGCGCAGCGCTTACGCTTTAAAGTATTCGCAGAAGAAATGGGCGCCACCTTAGCAAGTCACGCTGAAGGCTTGGATGTCGATGAATTTGATGCCTATTGCGACCACTTAATCATTCGCGATGAAGACACTCTTCGTGTGGTTGGCACTTACCGCGTTCTACCGCCCCACAAGGCGCAGGAAATCGGCAAGCTCTATTCGGATTCCGAGTTTGATCTTTCCCGCTTGCAGCATCTACGCCCCAAGATGGTCGAGGTAGGTCGTTCTTGTGTGCATCAAGACTACCGTTCGGGTGCAGTCATCATGGCCCTGTGGAGTGGGTTAGCTGAGTACATGCTGAAAAACAATTACGAAATCATGTTGGGTTGCGCTAGCATCCCGATGTCCGATGGCGGCCACTTTGCTGCCAGCCTCTATAACGGTCTGAGTGATGATCAAGTTGCGCCAATTGAATGCCACGGCTTTCCAAAAGTACCGTTACCGCTGGCTCGCCTGAATGGCGGACTCGATGTTGAGCCACCTCCCTTAATTAAGGGCTACTTGAAGTTAGGGGCAAAAATTTGCAGTGCGCCCGCTTGGGATCCCGACTTTAATACCGCCGACCTCTTGACGATGTTGCGCTTATCGGAAATCAACCCCCGCTATGCCAAGCACTTTTTGGGGAAATAAACGAATTACCGTAGGGGCGAGCTAAGTTAGGTCAGCTCGATTTGATAGGGCCTGCCAATCCGCTCCCACTCTGCGGCCTCTTTGCGCAGGCTAAATTCAGTGAGTGGGTGGTTTTCCAACCAGCTCTGCTTAATACTGACCATGAAACTGGCGCCAGACTCGCTGACACTAACCTCGGGTAATTGGGCATCGCTTCGACCACGGCAAAGCAACTGCGCGAGCCGTAAGGCAAACAGCATGCGCCAATCTAAAAATTGGGTATTGCTGGCTAGCTTGCCGAGTTTGCCGGTGTGACCCACGAGCAAGGTAGCTAGGCGCAGCTGATCATTTTTTGAAAATCCGGGCATGTCAGCATTGCCAGCAATATACGCTGAGTGCTTGTGATAGCTGTTATGGGAAATCGACAAGCCAATCTCATGCAGATTAGCAGCCCACTCAATTAAGACTAAGTTATTCATTCTGGCTTCTTTATCCAAGACAGGCAATTGCGATAAGAAATTGCTCGCCAAACTACCCACCCGCTTGGCCTGCTGCCGATCAACCGAATACCGATCCATAAACTGCTCTACCGTCACAAAACGCATGTCGTGGTGCTGTGAACGTCCTAGCAGGTCATAGAGAACGCCAACCCGAAGCGCCGCATCGGTTACCTCCATTAACTCAATCCCAAGCTCCTCAAAGACGGCCAGCATGATTGCCAAGCCGCCCGGCCAAACAATGCGTCGATCGTCTTTTAGACCCGGCACGGGAATCTGACTGGTGTGCTCATAACGCAGTAAATCGTGCTTCATTGCCTTCAAAGCTGGCTTAGTAATAAAGCCTTTTGGCGCATTGCCATAGCCCATTTGGGCAATGATGTCGGCTAATGCGCGCGCAGTGCCAGATGATCCAATGGCCTGCTTCCAGCCTTGCTTTACAAAGGGTTCTGCGATGACCTGGATTTCACGGCGCGCGGTGAGCTCAGCCTCTTTAAACGCATGGGCATCAATCTCTCCCTTAGGGAAAAAACGCATGCTGTGGGAAACGCAGCCGATGTAGAGGCTCTCCATCAATTGGGGCTTATAGCCCTCACCGATAATCAGCTCGGTTGACCCGCCGCCAATATCGACAACCAGTCGATTGCCTTGAACCGGTGACACCTCATGGGCGGCCCCAATATAAATCAGACGCGCCTCCTCAACCCCGGCAATCACCTCAATCGGGAAACCTAGGGCCTTTTCGGCATCCTTAATAAAATCCGCTGAATTACGCGCAACCCGTAAGGTATTGGTTGCCACCGCCCGCACTTGGGCCAAATCAAAGCCCCTTAAACGCTCGCCAAAGCGTCCAATGGCCGATATACCCCGCTCATAGGCTTCGTGACCCAATAATTTTTTGTCCGTGAGGCCGGCAGCAATTCGTACTGACTCCCTGAGGGTGTCAATCGGTCGCAATTGCATCCCGGATGGTGTATTGACCACCTGCGCAATCAACATCCTAAAGCTATTCGAACCTAGGTCAACGGCAGCAACATAGGCGTCAGTCGGGGTTGTCACAGTCTTTTCTTTCAAATGGATCGGTCTTTATGGGGTAATGCCACAGATACTAAAGGCTTATTGTATGCAATCCAAATGACACATTACTGAAATATAAAGATGGCATAACATAGACTATTCATGACAAAAATGGCCATCCCCCTTCTAAATCGAGAAATTGGTATTTTGGAATTTAATTCCCGAGTACTAGCTCAGGCCGAGGACCCCGATAACCCCCTCTTGGAGCGTTTACGCTTTTTGGGGATTGTGTCAAGTAATCTAGATGAATTTTTTGAGGTGCGCGTTGCTGGACTCAAGGAGCAATTGCAAACGGATCCAAGAAAAATCGAAGCGGATGGCCTCAGTATTTCGGAGGCATACGACAAAGTAACGGAATATGCCCACACATTAGTTGCACGTCAATATGCGGTGTTCAAAGATACCATTCAGCCGGAATTAGAGCGGGCCGGAATACGATTTATATTCGCCCAAGACTGGACGCCAGAGCAAGAAAAATGGGCGCATCGTATCTTTCAAACTGAATTGCTACCGCTACTGACACCGATTGCGCTAGATCCAGCCCATCCATTTCCGAAGGTTGCAAATAAAAGCTTAAATTTTATTGTCTCCTTGGATGGCAAGGATGCGTTTGGTAGGCGAGCTCGCCTCGCCGTTGTGCAGGCACCCCGCTCCTTGCCGCGGGTCATTCATATGCCAAAACACCTTGCTAAGTCCGATTATGGCTTTGTACTTCTATCCTCGTTTGTACAAAAATTTGTGGGTAGTTTGTTTCCTGGTTTAAGTATTGTTGAGTGCCACCCGTTTCGTGTAACACGCAATTCTGAGCTATTTGTTTCAGATGATGACGTCACCGATCTACGTAAAGCTCTGCAAGGGGAATTACCAACCCGCCACTTGGGTGATGCCGTACGCCTAGAAACGTCGATCGACACACCCCATGCGCTGGTAGAGCGATTGCGTAAGGAAAATGGTCTACAGCCGCAAGACTGCTATCGAGTAGATGGGCCAGTGAATTTACTCCGCCTATCTCAGGTACCTGATCTAGTCGACAAGCCCGAACTCAAATTTGCCTTATACCGCCCCAAATCCTCATTTGGCCTAACCAAACCAGGCCAGCAAGACTCGACTGACCCAGACGATTCCATCATTGAAAAAATTCGCCATGGCGATATCTTGCTGCACCACCCCTACGAGAGCTTTGAGCCCGTATTGCAATTATTGCGCGAAGCCGCAAATGATCCAGATGTTTTGGCCATTAAACAAACGGTATACCGTACGGGGGATGATTCCCCGGTGATGGATGCCTTAATTCAAGCGGCACGCAACGGCAAAGAAGTTACGGTTGTGCTTGAATTATTGGCTCGCTTTGACGAGCAAACCAATATCAATTGGGCGGCTAAGTTAGAGAGTGTTGGCGCCCATGTGGTGTATGGCGTGGTGGGACATAAATGCCACGCCAAAATGCTCTTAGTGGTTCGGCGAGAGAAGATTGCGGGCAAGAAAAACAAGTCGCAACTTGTGCGGTATGTGCATTTAGGTACCGGCAACTACCATCCAAAAACAGCCAAGCTCTATACCGATTTTGGCCTCATGACCTGCGATGAATCCATTACCAACGATGTGCATCTGGTCTTTCAGCAGCTCACTGGCACAGCCTTGCACCTGGAAACCCGTGAGTTATGGGAATCGCCCTTTACTTTGCTAGATGAGTTAGTTGCGCACATCCGCGCCGAAGCAAAAGCGGCCAAAGCAGGAAAAAAGGCACTCATTATCGCCAAAATGAATGCCCTACTTGAGCCAACTATCATTGCAGAACTGTATAAAGCATCGCAAGCAGGCGTCAAAATCCAACTGATTGTGCGCGGCGTTTGCGCCCTGCAACCGGGCGTTAAAGGTTTGTCAGATAACATTACCGTCCGCTCTATCATTGGCCGATTTTTGGAGCACCACCGCATCTATTATTTTTATGCCGCAGGCAAAGAATCGGTGCATCTATCCAGCGCTGACTGGATGGATCGGAATTTGCTTCGACGGGTGGAGGTAGCCTTTCCGGTTAAAGAACGGACTTTGAAAAAACGTGTTGTCACAGAAGGATTAAAACTACTGCTCAAAGACAATACAACGGCATGGAAAATGAATCCGGATGGCAGCTACCAACAGGTGAAGCCCCGCATCAATCAGGCTCCAGTGATTGCCCAATTAGAGTTGATTAAACAATTCGCTCCGAAGGGAAAATCAAAGTGAATTGGCTGCCAGCTCCAGGCACACTCTCAATCAAGAGCTGAGCCTGGTGGCGGCTGGCAATGTGCTTCACAATCGCAAGGCCCAGCCCTGTACCGCCGGTATCGCGTGAGCGACTGCGATCAACACGGTAAAAACGCTCGGTTAAGCGGGGCAAATGCTCAGCACTAATGCCCGGACCGGTATCGCGAACTGAAAAAATCCCCTGCCCATTGGCATTAACACCCCACAGTACCGTTATGTTCCCGCCGCTCGGCGTATAGCGGATGGCATTGGAGATCAAATTACCAAAAGCTGACATTAATTCATGCTCATTACCCAAGAGCAATTGGGTCGACTCTGCTTCGAAATGGATTTGGTGAGCACCCTGCGATAGAGCCTCGGCATCATTCTTCAATAGTGGAAACGCCGAATCTACTACGTTGACTGAATCCTGTAACACCGGTAAAGCATTAGCCTCTAGATTAGCCAAGGTGAGTAAATCCTCAACTAAACTTTTCATGCGCCGACCTTGCACCATCATGAGCTCAAGGTAGTCTGCTTTTTGAGCGGGCGTCAAATCAATGGTCTGAACTGTTTCCAAGAAACCCATCATCACCGTAAGGGGTGTGCGCATTTCATGCGATACGTTTGCAACGAAGTCACGGCGCATGGCCTCTGCTTTATACAAGTCAGTAACGTCTTGAGCTAACAATAAGCGCCTGTTATCGGCGAATGGAAATGCCTGGATTCGGAGGCTGAGATTGGAACCTGGGCCCATTTTTTCAATTACTAAAGGCTCTTCAAAGTCGCGGGTGCTTAAATATTGAATAAATTCGGGATTGCGGAACAGATAGTTAATGCGCTGCATCGCATCGCGCTTAAAGTTCAGCCCAAAAAAACGTTCGGCAATGGCGTTACACCACTCAATTTGATCTTGGTTATCTAACATTACAATGCCATTGGGCGAGGCCTGAAAGGCCTCAATAAACCGCTGATGCTGACGCTCCACCTCAAAAATACGCTGCTTGATTGCCTTAACGTAACGTTGCAAACGAAAAAAGAGGTCTTCCAAGAATCCGCTGGCAGCAGGTAGACGCTCTAACTCATCGGCTTGTACGTATTTTTTAAGAATGGATAGCTTGAGGTAGAAATACCCCAGCGGAAGAGCTAGTACAGTGAGCGCAATGCTAAGTGCAGCCCAATGACCCCATGCCGACAGAGTGAGCGAGTACAGTGCAATGGAACACGTTAAGAGTACAAAAAGGCGGGCAATTGCAGCAAACATAGCGTTATCTTAGAGCATACCCAGCGGCGCAGAGCAAAGCATCGCCTCAGCGGCGTTAACGCTATGTATTTACTGGGTTCTTCGTAATCCGATAGCCGCTTCCGCGAACCGTCTCTACATAATGATCACAAGCAAAAGGAGCTAAAGCAGCGCGCAATCGTTTAATGTGCACGTCAACCGTACGCTCTTCGATGTATACCTCATTACCCCACACATTGTCTAAAAGGTGAGTACGGGAATGTACCCGCTCCGGATTCGCCATTAAGAACTGCATTAAACGAAACTCGGTAGGCCCCAAAGCAAGGGCTTTACTAGT
>CANHMJ010000006.1 GCA_947461805.1 Burkholderiaceae bacterium | reverse complement strand
GTCGAGGAGTTTGTGCACGCTGGCTACGACTTAGACGCCGTTGCTATTTTGCTATGTGAGTCCGATGGTACGCCAGAGGAAGTGGCTGAAGAAATTGGACGCATGACTGCGGTATTAGAAAAAGCCGGAGCAAGCGGCATTCGCGTCTCCAAAAATGAAACGGAGCGCCTGACGTTTTGGAGTGGTCGCAAGAATGCTTTCCCAGCAGCTGGCCGGATTGCAGCGGACTACTACTGCATGGATGGGACTATTCCGCGGCGCCACATTGCTACGCTCTTGCGCCGCATTCAGGAAATGGAAAAGAAATATCGACTGGGCTGCTTAAATGTATTCCATGCGGGCGACGGCAATATGCATCCGCTCATTTTATTTAATGGTGCCGATCCAGATGAGTGGCATCGCGCTGAAGAATTTGGCACTGACATACTAGAGGCCTGCGTTGAACTCGGTGGAACCATTACCGGCGAACATGGTGTTGGTATCGAAAAGATCAATTCGATGTGCGTGCAATTTGGCGAGCATGAGCGGGAGTTATTTTGGGGCGTGAAACGCGCCTTTGACCCAGCCCAATTGCTTAATCCCGACAAAGCTATTCCGACCCTCAGCCGCTGCGCCGAGTACGGCCGCATGCGCATCAGCGGTGGCAAGTTACCGCACCCTGAGTTGGAGCGTTTTTAATGAGTGTTGTACAGATTCAGCAGTTTCGCGATCAAATTCAAACCGCAGCCGCATCCAAGTCGGTGCTATCGATTCATGGCGGCGGCTCCAAGGCCTGGTACGGAAATCCCAACTCACATTCAAAGCTGCTGACTGCTGAATTTCATGGGATCGTAGATTACCAACCGGAAGAACTCGTGATTACGGCGCGCGCTGGAACGCCCTTAGCAACGATCGAATCAGCGCTAGCTGAAAAAAATCAGATGCTGGCATTTGAGCCTCCCCACTTTGGAGCACAAGCGACATTTGGCGGTGTGATTGGCGCTGGCCTTGCTGGCCCAGGACGCATCAGCGCTGGCAATTTGCGCGACTACGTATTGGGCACACGCCTGATGGATGGGCAAGGGCACGATTTGTCTTTCGGCGGTAAGGTGATGAAAAACGTCGCTGGCTATGACGTCTCCCGTCTGTTGCCGGGCTCCTTAGGCACCTTTGCTCTCCTATTGGAGGCCTCCGTCAAGGTCTTACCTAAACCAGCTGGTACCGCATCATTGCGCTGCTTTATTTCTGAGGCGCGCGCCCTAAAGGTGCTGAACGAGTGGGCAGGTCAACCCCTACCCTTGTCGGCGAGTAGCTGGATCGGCTCGGGCGATACCAATGCCGATGGCGAGCTCACCATTCGCCTTGCGGGAGCTGTTGCCGCAGTTCAATCTGCTACCGTCCTCATGAAATCCACCCTTGGCGCTACCGAGCTCGACCCTGCGACTGCGGATAGATTTTGGCGTGACTTACGCGAACACAAGTTGGATTGTTTTCATGACGTGGGCGCCGCTGATGCCCTCTATCGCCTAGCCCTGCCCGCAGCATGCCCTGCAATCGATTTTTCTAAACTCGCCTCAGATGGCACACAGCACCGCATTCTGGAATGGCATGGCCAACAACGCTGGTGGTATGGCCCAGCCGATGCAAGTACCCAGGCTAACCTCAAAGCAAAGGCAATTGAGCATGGGGGTCATGCCAGTTGCTTTCGCGTTGGCAGCAATGGTGTAGAGCAGCGCTTCACCCTTTTAAGCGATCAGGCCCATAGCGCAGCACTGACCGCTGTCCAAACCCAATTGCGTAAGGCATTTGATCCATCCGGCGTTTTTGCAACCGGTCGCCTTCCTTAACCTATTCATTGATATGCAAACCCAATTAGCTCCCCAGTTCATTAATACCCACGACGGCAATGAAGCTGCGCGCATTCTTGGAAAATGCGTGCATTGTGGGTTTTGTACTGCCACTTGCCCAACCTATCAGTTATTAGGCGACGAATTAGATGGCCCGCGCGGGCGAATCTACCTGATCAAGCAAATCGCAGAGGGTCAGGCGGTCACTGAAAAAACCCGCCTGCACCTGGATCGCTGCTTAACTTGCCGTAATTGCGAAACCACCTGCCCAAGCGGTGTTCAATATGGTCAACTGATTGACATCGGCCGCAAATGGGCTGAACAAAGTACAGCTCCGCGTAAATCCAGTGAGCGCCTCACGCGCTGGCTTTTAAAAGAAGGTTTAACGCGCCCAGCGCTCTTTAACTCCGCCATGGCCATAGGAAGATTGGTGCGTCCACTTCTACCAAGCGAACTGAAACGCAAGGTACCCATCAACGGCGTCTACACCAATCAAATTAAGACAGACAACGCAGTATCCGTGAAGCCAGTAAAGCAGGCGGCACGCAGTACGATGCTGATTTTAGAAGGCTGCGTGCAGCCTGGGATGCTGCCCAATATCAATCTTGCTACCCGACGTGTTTTATCGCGCCTTGGCGTTGACCTGATTAGCGCCCCTAAAGCAGGCTGTTGCGGCGCGCTCCGCTATCACCTCAATGACCAGGATGGCGGGCTCGAAGCGGCGCGGCGCAATATTGATGCGTGGTGGCCTTACGTTGACGGCAGTAATCCGGTGAGCGCGATCGTGATGACCGCATCGGGTTGCGGTGTCATGGTGAAAGACTATGGCCATTTACTTGCTCAGGATCCGCACTATGCTGCAAAGGCTAAACGCATTTCTGAGCTGACAAAAGACTTGGCGGAAATTCTGCCGAGCCACACAGAAGACTTAGTGGCACTGCTGGGCAGCAATCCAAAATCAGGCGTGGTCTACCATCCTCCATGCACCTTGCAGCACGGCCAGAAAATTCGGGGCAAAGTAGAAGGCCTATTAGAGAGTATTGGAGTGCCGGCTCGCCTGTGCGCAGACAGCCATTTATGTTGTGGATCTGCTGGCACTTACTCCGTTTTGCAACCAGTCCTTTCAGATCAACTGCGTCAGCAAAAGTTAGATCATTTGCAGCGGACGTATGAAGATAGCAACGCCACTGCCATTGTTTCTGCCAACATTGGCTGCATCTCGCACTTGCAACAGGAAAAAATGCCAGTACTGCATTGGGTTGAGATCGTTGATCAATTGCTGAAAGACGCGGTCCCAGTTACAGAAGCCCATGTAGCATGAGGGGAATCGCCGTCAATTTAATCCAGGTCAGAGACCGCATTGAATTAGCTGCCCTCGCCGCTAAACGCGAGCCCGAAGAAATTCAATTGATGGCAGTTAGCAAGCTATTTCCTGCCAGCGCGGTGGAAGAGGCAATGCATGCAGGTCAAACGTGTTTTGGTGAGAACTACGTACAAGAAGGCGTTGAAAAGATACAGAAACTCGCTAAATTACGTCCTTGGCTGGAATGGCATTTTATTGGTCCACTGCAAAGTAATAAAACCAAGGAAGTAGCACACCATTTTGACTGGGTTGAAAGCATTGATCGCCTAAAAATTGCAGAGCGTTTGTCGGCACAGCGCCTAGAGTTGCCCGAGATACTACCCCTGCAAGTCTGCGTTCAAGTCAATGTCAGCAATGAAGAGAGCAAAAATGGGGTCTTGATTGACGAGGCGGTGGCACTATGCGATGCAGTTGCGCTCCTACCGGGCCTGACCTTGCGCGGACTCATGGCCATTCCGGCTCCTAGCACTGACCCCGAAGAGCAACGCGCGGCGTGCGCCAAAATGAAAGCATTGTTTGTGCAAATTCAGCAATCCCGCCTGGATGACCGAGGCTATGCCTATTTTGATACCTTGTCGATCGGCATGTCTGATGACCTCGAGGTAGCGATTGCAGAAGGCAGCACCTTGGTTCGAATCGGCACCGCTATCTTTGGTAAGCGCCCTATCGCCTAGGCCTAGTACTATTCTGTTTATGACTGATTCCCTTCACCCCCCTTTAGCGCATACGCAGATCACCTTTATTGGTGGCGGCAATATGGGTCGAGCCCTGATTGGCGGTTTGCTGGCTAGTGGCTTACAGGCCAAACAGATCACAGTAGTAGAGCCATTTACCGCTACTGCCGAAAAGCTCAAGGCTGATTTTTCAGTAGCCATCGTCAATTCAATCGATGGGCTGCAAATCGATTCGAAGCTCGAGCACGTCGTAGTTATAGCCGTAAAGCCCCAAGACTTTAAGCAAGTAGCCCTATCACTCGCTCCCCACTTAAAAGCCATCGATGCGCAACGCCTGCTCATCATTAGCATTGCAGCCGGTATTCGACTCAGCAGTATGGTGAACTGGTTAGGCCATTCGCACTGTGTCCGCGCAATGCCAAATACTCCTGCCCTCATCGGCATGGGTATGACGGGGCTATGTGCAGGCGCCAGCGTTGATGCGCAAGCCTGCTCTAAAGCAGCAGCACTATGTAATGCGGTTGGGCAAAGTGTCTGGGTGAAGGATGAGAATTTGATTGATGCCGTTACTGCAGTATCCGGCAGTGGTCCCGCCTATGTCTTTGCATTTTTAGAGGCGCTGCAAAGTGGCGGGGAAAAATTAGGTCTTGATCCAGTCGCCGCCAGAGCCCTTGCATATGCCACCTTGCAAGGCGCCGCCCAGCTTGCTATCAATGCAGACGAGTCCGCAGGCAGCTTGCGCGAAAAGGTAACTTCCAAAGGGGGCACCACCGCTGCGGCTTTAGCTGTTCTTCAGGAAAGTAATTGGCAAGGCATCTTGGAGGCGGCCCTCGCTGCTGCAGCCAAGCGTGGACAAGCCATGGGCGACGAGCTAGCCCAATAATCCAAGCACGATCCCCAGAAACAAAAAGGCACCTAGCCAATTGTTTTGGCGAAATGCCTTAAAGCAAGCCTCCCGTTGCCGGGTGTGCACCAGTGCCACATGGTAGATCGCACAGATGAGCGCGCCAATCCAGCCTAACCAAAACAAGTCATTGAGTTGAGCCAGGTAAGTAACCCACAAAAGACTAAATAGCAGCAAGGCGTAACAGATTGCAATTGCAATCACATCAAAACGCCCAAAGGTAATTGCGGAGGTACGCAAACCCAAACGCAGATCATCATCGCGATCGACCATTGCATAGGCAGTGTCATAGGCAATCGTCCAAAAAAGATTGCCTACAAATAGAATCCACGCCTCCAGTGGTACTTGATTCTGGCTTGCGGCATAGGCCATCGGAATTCCAAATCCAAAGGCAACCCCCAATACGGCTTGTGGCATCGCAAAGAAACGTTTCGTGAATGGATATATGGCTGCGACGATAATCGCAAAAACCGATAACTGTTTCGTAAGTAAGTTCAGTGGCTGAATTAATCCAAAGGACAACAGGGCAAGAATGGCAGCAATCAGAACTGCTTCTTTACCGCTGATTTGACCGCTCGTGATGGGGCGATTCTTAGTGCGCTCGACATGGCAATCAAAATCCCGATCGGCATAGTCATTAATGGCACACCCTGCGCTGCGCATCAAAAAAGTACCGAGCGTAAAGATAATCAACAAATCGAACGGCGGCATCCCTTCATTGGATAACCACAAAGCCCAATAGGTTGGCCACAATAACAGCAGCGTACCAATCGGCTTGTCGAGCCGAATTAAGCGGGCGTAAGCATAGAGGCGCTGCAAAATCAGACCAGCCTCACTCCAGGCAAATCACAGCGCCGGATTGTTTTAGCGAGCTCTACCATCGCAGCCGCACGCGGATAACTTTTACGCCACACTAAACTCACGCGACGGGTCGGCATTGGCTCTTCAAACGGGATATAGCGGATTAAACCTTCGCGTGTTTTGGGATCAGGAATCGAGGTGCGTGGCAAAACGGTAATGCCAATGCCGCCAGCAACCATTTGCCGGATGGTTTCCAGTGAGGAACCCTCAAAACTGCGCTGCTCGCCAATCGTCGGACCCGGCCCAAAGCGATTCAGTTCTGGGCACACACCAATAACATGATCACGAAAGCAATGCCCCGCGCCCAAGAGCAAGGTATTTTGTTCTTTTAATTCCTCATGCCCAATCAATTTACGATCGGTCCATGGGTGGTCTTTTGGAACGGCGACATAAAATGGCTCGTCATACAACTCGGCAACCTCAAGGCCTGCTATCGGAAATGGGTCGGCCAAAATAGCGCAGTCGAGACCGCCTTGACGAAGCAGCTCAAGCAAACGAACCGTAAAGTTTTCTTCTAGAAAGAGAGGGGCGTTGGGCATGGACTCGCGCGCTACCCGCACAAGGCTAGGTAGCAAATAAGGTGCGACCGTATAAATTGCCCCCAGACGCAAAGGGCCAGATAAAGGATCTTGACCGTGCTTTGCTAGGTGTCTGAGCGCATTGGACTCCTCTAAAACACGCTGAGCCTGCTCCACAATCAAAGTCCCCAAAGCCGTCATTGCGACCTCAGCACTGGTTCGCTCAAAAATCTGCGCACCCAATTCCTCTTCAAGCTTTTTGATGGCAACCGATAAGGTGGGTTGCGACACGTGGCATGCCTCTGCGGCGCGCCCAAAGTGACGCTCCCGGGCAACCGCAACTATGTAGCGAAGTTCAGTTAATGTCATGGCTTAATTATCAGGCTTTTAGAAAATCGGCGCGCGAGCCGAGCCACCGCTCCAGTTGCTGCTCTACCACCTCAGGGTGATTTGCTAAAAGGCGCTCAGCTGCCTGCTGGGCTAGATCAATCAGCCAGGCATCACGCTGCAGGTCTACAAAACGGAGCATGGTATCTCCGGATTGCTTAGCGCCCAAGAGTTCACCTGGGCCGCGCAGCGACAAATCCCGCTCGGCAATAACAAAGCCATCGGATACCTCACGCAAGGTTTGCAAGCGCTCCTTTGCTGCCGCCGAAAGGGGTTCCGCGTACATCAAAATACAGACAGAGTCAGCTGTGCCGCGCCCTACTCGGCCACGCAATTGATGAATTTGAGCGTAACCAAATCGCTCTGCATGTTCAATCACCATAAGGGCTGCATTGGGTACGTCAACCCCAACTTCAATCACGGTGGTCGCGACCAGCAATTGAATTTGATTGGCCTTGAATGCCGCCATAACGGCAGCCTTCTCCTCCGCCTTTAATCGTCCATGCACTAAGCCTATTTTAAATTGGGGAAAGTGCTGCTCTAACTGCGCATAACTCTCCACTGCAGTTTGCAGTTGCAAGGCGTCTGATTCTTCAATTAAGGGGCAAACCCAGTAGGCTTGTACGCCTTGACTCAGCCAGTCCTGTAATCCATTGATGACTTCATCCCGCCGGCTGTGCTTCACAACCTTGGTCGTAATGGGCTTACGTCCCGGCGGCAACTCATCAACCACAGCCACATCTAGATCGGCATAGTAGGTCATTGCTAACGTGCGAGGTATTGGGGTTGCTGACATCATCAGTTGATGGCAGTAGAACAATTCAGAGCCAATACGCTGCGATATCTCTAAGCGTTGGCGGACCCCAAAGCGATGCTGCTCATCAATTACCGCTAAGCCTAACTTCGCAAAGGAGACGCTTTCCTGAATCAAGGCGTGGGTACCAATAATCAGTTGCGCAGTACCACTCTCAATCGCTGCATGTGCCGCTTTTTTTTCTTTGGCTTTTAGACTGCCCGATAGCCATACGATCTGCACACCAAGCGGCCCAAACCATTCCTGCATTTTGATGTGGTGCTGTTCTGCCAGGATTTCAGTGGGTGCCATGACTGCAGCCTGATAGCCATGATCGATTGCCCTGGCTGCGGCGAGTGCCGCAACTACGGTCTTGCCACTACCGACATCCCCCTGTAATAAGCGGTTCATCGGAAATGCTCGACTCAGGTCAGACTCAATTTGTGACCACACCCGTTTTTGAGCCCCTGTTAGCTCGAATGGCAGGGCTGCCAAAAGCCCTTGCTCAATCGATTGACGTCCTTGAGTTGACCGGTCTCCATCCAATCGAGGCGCATTGCGCTGACGGCGCAGTGCATGGGCTTGCTTTAGCGAGAGCTGCTGCGCCAATAATTCTTCGAACTGTACACGTCGCCATGCGGGATGTGTACGCTCCATTAATGCGGCGGTGTCAGCATCTGCCGGTGGGTTGTGTAGGTAGTGAATGGCATCGTGTAAAGGCATCCATTTGCCCCGCGGCAAGAGATCGGCAGTTACGGATGCGGGTATCACCTCGGCTAGAAATTGCTTAATGTCACTCGATCGCAAGGCCTGCTGCACTGCCTTGCGAATCACGGTTTGGCTCACCCCAACGCTAGCTGGATAGACTGGAGTCAGGCTTGCTGGTAACGGCGCGTCAGGAGGCACTGCTTTAACGGTGGGGTGAACCATCTCAGGTCCTGCGTAGCCATCGCGCACCTCACCACGTACCCGAAGATGGGCTCCTACGGCCATTTGCTTTTGCTGACTCGGATAAAAGTTGAGAAACCGCAACTGCAACACATCAGTCTCATCCTCAATGGTTACCACCAACTGGCGCCGCGGCCGAAACAGCACCTGACTGCGTATCACTTTCCCTTGGGTCTGTACTGCGCTAAATGTCCCTTTGATTAATGCGTCTTCAATGCTGTAAAGGGCAGTCTCATCCTCGTAGCGGCTTGGAAGATGCAATGCAAGCGCAATTGGGCTATTTAAGCCCATTTTTTCGAGTGCATTTGGTGGTCGGGGTTTCGTCATGAGTAGAATTCCAACTTCGATGGTAACGCTATGCAACTCTCCGACTTCAATTACGACCTTCCGCCCGAGCTAATTGCTCAGCATCCCCTCGCCAATCGCTCTGACAGCCGCTTGTTGGAGGTGGTTGCGGGTGGCTTACATGACCGTGCATTTATCGACATCAGCCAAATTGCCAAACCTGGCGATTTATTCATCTTCAATGATACGAAGGTAATCCCGGCAAGGCTATATGGTCAGAAAGAAACGGGGGGACAAGTCGAGCTTCTGATTGAACGCATCACCGGCGAAAACCGCGCTTGGGTTCAAATCCGAGCATCGAAGACGCCTAAAGTCGGTAGCCGAATCCACATTCAGAATACGCTCGGCGAACAAATGGATGTTGAGATCCTAGAGCGCAAGGATCGCTTTTATGAAATTGCATTCCAACAGAACGTATTGGAATTACTTGATCGCTTTGGCGAACTACCGCTCCCACACTACATTGCGCACCAAGCCGATCGCGATGATGCCGAGCGTTATCAAACTGTTTTGGCCAGCAATCCCGGTGCAGTAGCAGCGCCAACGGCAGGTCTGCACTTTGATGATTTGGTTTTAGGGCGGCTGGCTGAGAATGGGGTAGAACGAGCGACTATCACCTTGCACGTTGGTGCTGGTACTTTCACACCCGTTCACTCAGAAGATTTAAGCCAGCACCAAATGCATTATGAGTGGTACAGCATCCCCGAAAAAACCATCGAGGCTATTACCCAAACCAAACAAAGGGGTGGGCGGGTGATTGCCGTTGGCACCACCAGCTTGCGCACGCTCGAGAGCTACGCCATTACGCAGCAGATCACTGGAGATACCAATTTATTTATCACCCCGGGCTTTCAATTTAAAGTAGTTGATGCCTTGGTAACTAACTTCCACCTGCCCAAATCCACTTTACTCATGTTAGTCAGCGCCTTTGCCGGCATGGATACCATTCAGGAGGCCTATCGGCATGCGATTGCGGAGCGCTACCGCTTTTTCAGTTATGGTGATGCCATGTTCCTGAATCGATCCGCTTAAACTAGACTAATGACGTCACCCATTCAATTTGAGTTAATCAAGCGTGATTCGCAAAGTTTGGCGCGACTTGGCAGGCTTGATCTACCCCACGGTAGCGTACAAACGCCCATCTTTATGCCGGTCGGCACCTACGGCACCGTAAAGGCCATGACCCCGCGCGACCTCGAAGAAGCAAAAGCGCAAATTATTTTGGGCAATACCTTTCATTTGTGGTTGCGTCCTGGACTCGATGTCATCGCAAAACACGGCGGACTGCATCGCTTTATGGCATGGGATAAACCTATCTTGACTGACTCAGGAGGCTTTCAGGTATTTAGCCTAGGTGCACTGCGAAAAATTTCAGAAGAGGGTGTGACCTTTGCTTCACCCATTAATGGCGATAAATTATTTATGTCCCCTGAGGTCTCGATGGAGATTCAGGCGGTGCTCAATAGTGACATTGCCATGCAATTCGATGAGTGCACTCCCTATGAGACTCACGGTCAAGCCACCACCGAAAAAGCGGCACGGCAATCACTCGAACTCTCGCTGCGCTGGGGCGCCCGCTCACTGAAGCGCTTTCGGGAGCTCAACACTGGCAATGGGCTCTTTGGAATTGTCCAAGGCGGTATGTTTGAATCCTTGCGGGAAGCCTCCTTGGCCGAGGTCAGTGGGCAGGGATTTGATGGAATCGCCATCGGGGGCCTTTCGGTAGGGGAACCCAAGCCTGAGTTTGAGCGGATTTTGGCCTTTACCGCCCCTAAGCTTCCAGAAAAAGCCCCTCATTATTTAATGGGTGTTGGCACTCCTGAAGACCTCATGCTCGGGGTTAGTAATGGCATCGACATGTTTGATTGCGTCATGCCCACCCGAAATGCCCGAAATGGCTGGCTGTTTACCCGCTTCGGCGATTTAAAGCTCCGCAATAGCGGCTATAAGGACGATGACCGCCCAGTAGACCCAACTTGCACCTGCTATACCTGCCAGCACTTTACCCGGTCCTATCTCAATCACCTGCAAAAAGCCAATGAAATTCTAGGGGCGCAGCTCAATACCATCCACAATTTATCCTACTACTTAGGGCTAATGACTGAAATCCGGGAAGCCCTGGCGCAAGATCGGTTTAGCGCCTACCGTGAGCAGTTTTATGCCGATCGGCAACGTGGCGTCGAACCAGGCCAGGATTAGGCTTCAAATCCCCTGGGCGGTTTAGAATTGCACCTTAGCCGATCTTTCTGGCTTATTACTTAGGGTTCTATATGGAGGCGTTGAATATGTGGATTAGTAATGCATTTGCTCAAACTGGCACAGGCTCAGACAGCGGCGGCCTGATGGGTTTCTTACCCATCCTTTTGATGTTTGTGGTGCTGTACTTCATCATGATTCGCCCACAAATGAAGCGTCAAAAAGAAACGCGCCTCATGCTCGAGGCATTAGCGGTTGGTGATGAAGTCATTACCATCGGTGGAATTCTGGGCAAAGTCACTGCAATGAAAGACCAAAACGTGACGGTTGAAATTGCATCAGGCACTGAAGTGATTATGCAAAAAGGTGCGATCACCATGGTTTTACCTAAAGGCAGTCTCAAAGCTGCTTAATTTCATTTTCAGCATTAGCGCCATCGAGACACTATGAACCGTTACCCGCTCTGGAAGTACCTTGTAATTGGTGTTGCGCTCCTGATTGGGGCGCTCTACTCCTTACCCAATATTTTTGGAGAGGCTCCAGCGGTCCAGGTCTCGGCGGCTAAGCCAACCGTCAAGGTTGAACTGGCAACGCAAGCACGCGTTGAAAAGATCTTAGCGGATGCCTCGATTCCAAGTACGGGGATGTTTTTTGAGCGCACTGGTAATGTGGGGTCGGTAAAGGTTCGCTTTGATAACACGGACATTCAGCTTCGAGCCAAGGATTTATTACAGCAGAAACTCAATTCGGATCCAAATGATCCGAGCTTTACGGTTGCTTTGAATTTACTTTCCAACACACCGCATTGGCTCAGCTCCATCAACGCACTGCCAATGCCGCTTGGCCTCGATCTGCGCGGCGGAGTGTATTTCCTGCTGCAAGTCGATATGCAAGGCGCGGTACAGAAAAAAGTGCTGTCGATCGCTGGTGATATTCGCAGTCAATTACGCGAGAAGAACATTCGCCATCAAGGCATTGAGCGTGGCAATGAATCCATCACCATTCAATTTGGCAGCACGGAAGAAGCGGAAAAAGCCAAGGCACTGCTTACCGCCTCGCAAACTGACCTCACGTGGCAACTGAACGCTCAGGCCGGCGGGGCTCGCCTCCTTGGCCAGTTCAAACCGAGCTCGCTCAAAGAAGTGCAAGACAGTGCGGTAAAGCAAAACATCACCACACTCAATAAACGCGTGAATGAATTGGCCGTAAAAGAGCCTGTGATTCAACAGCAAGGTGCTGATCGCATCATCGTGCAATTGCCTGGCGTCCAAGATACTGCTCGTGCAAAAGACATTATTGGCCGCACCGCCACCCTCGAATCCCGCCTCGCTGACCCCTTGGTTTCAACTATTGCAGTCGGCGATCCCGTGCCTCCGGGCATGGATGTCTTCCGCTTTGGCGAGGGTCGTCTAGGCGTGTTTAAGAAGTCGATTATTTTTAGCGGTGATCGCATTACCGATGCGAGCGCTGGCTTTGATCAAAATCAACGCCCCTCGGTCAATATCTCACTCGATGCGGCTGGCGGCCGTGTGATGCAAGAGGTCACCCGTGAAAACATTGGCAAGCCGATGGGCATGATTTTGTTTGAAAAAGGCAAAGGCGAAGTCCTCACCATCGCTACCATTCAAAGTGAGTTTGGTTCCAAGTTTCAAATTACGGGTCAGCCCACCACCGAAAGCGCCAATGACCTTGCCCTGCTATTGCGTGCAGGCTCACTGGCAGCGCCAATGGAAATCATTGAAGAGCGCACCATTGGTCCTAGCCTGGGTGCTGAAAACATTGAGAAAGGCTTTACCTCGCTGATCTTTGGCTTTATTGCAATCGCGATTTTCATGATCGTGTACTACATGCTGTTTGGATTTTTCTCGGTCACTGCCCTGGCAGTCAACATTGTGCTGCTGATTTCCCTGTTATCGATGTTGCAAGCCACTTTGAGTTTGCCGGGCATTGCGGCGATGGCCTTGGCACTGGGCATGGCAATTGACTCAAACGTACTGATTAACGAGCGCATTCGGGAAGAGTTGCGCAATGGCGTTGCTCCTAGTACTGCGATCGCAATTGGCTTTGATAAGGCCTGGGCAACTATTTTGGACTCCAATATCACCACATTGATTGCAGGTTTGGCATTACTGGCCTTTGGCTCTGGGCCCATCAAGGGGTTTGCGGTGGTCCATTGCTTGGGTATTTTGACCTCGATGTTCTCGGCAGTCTTTTTCTCGCGCGGCGTCGTCAATCTTTGGTACGGCAGAAAAAAGAAGTTACAGAAAATTTCGATTGGCCAAATCTGGCGCGCAAAGGAGTAATAAGCCATGGAATTTTTCCGCATCAAAAAAGACATTCCTTTCATGCGCCATGCATTGATGCTCAATGCATTTTCACTGATTACTTTTTTTGCGTCGGTGTTTTTCCTTTGGCAAAACGGCTTACACCTCTCCATTGAGTTTACCGGCGGCACAGTCATGGAAGTGAGTTACCAGCAGACGGCACCCCTCGATTCGATTCGCAAGAAAGTAGAAAAACTCGGTTACACCGACACCCAAATCCAAAACTTTGGCAGCTCGCGAGACATCATTATTCGCCTGCCTTTGCAAAAAGATGCGGAAGGAAAAAATATCTCTTCAGCAGATCAAAGCTTAGTAGTCATGAAAGCCCTACTAGAAGACGGCACAGAGGCCAAGTTGCAACGCGTTGAATTTGTCGGACCCCAGGTTGGCAAAGAATTAGCAATTGATGGTCTAAAGGCCCTCACCTTCGTGGTGATTGGCATCATGATTTACCTCTCATTCCGTTTTGAGTGGAAGTTTGCGGTTGCCGGCATCATCGCCAACTTGCATGATGTGATTATTATCTTGGGCTTTTTTGCTTTCTTCCAATGGGAATTCTCACTCTCAGTATTGGCTGCGGTCTTGGCTGTTCTAGGCTACTCCGTCAATGAGTCGGTGGTTATTTTTGACCGGGTGCGCGAGAACTTCCGTAAGTACCG
Source organism: Burkholderiaceae bacterium (assembly GCA_947461805.1). GTDB lineage: Bacteria > Pseudomonadota > Gammaproteobacteria > Burkholderiales > Burkholderiaceae > Polynucleobacter. The sequence goes on along the minus strand of CANHMJ010000006.1, from coordinate 9,943 downwards.
AAAAATGAATACCACCGAGGTAATTGATAACGCCATTACCAGCACCATTAGCCGTACCGTCATTACCCACGGCAGTACCCAAATGATGGTGTTGGCGATGCTGTTGTTTGGTGGGCCTACCCTCTTTTACTTTGCGCTAGCCCTCACCATCGGTATTTTGTTTGGTATCTACTCGTCAGTATTCGTGGCCGCTGCGATTGCGATGTGGCTTGGCATTAAGCGTGAAGACCTAATTAAAAACGATAAAAAGCCGGACGATCCAACGCGCAAAGACGATCCCAACTACGGCGCTACGGTTTAATGGTTTCGGTTTTGGAGTGCGGCCATGATTCTCGTGGTCGCGCCCCGATACTGCGCGGCATACCGCAAGGCTGCTCCCCCCATTGCTCGGCGCTGCTCTTTATCTTGCAGAATTTGACTCATCACATCGGCTAATTCCGCAGCTAGCGATCCATTACCCTCAACCCGTATGGCGGCACCGCAATCGATTGCGTCTTGACTTGCCTGCTGAAAGTTAAAGGTGTGCTCTCCTAAAATTACAGGGCAACCGGCAGCACAAGCTTCAATCAAGTTTTGACCGCCCAGTGGCATCAGGCCTCCTCCCATTATCACGAGATCAGAGGCGCTGTAATACAAGGGCATCTCGCCCATTGAATCGCCCAGAACTACTGCCGTTTTTAAATCAATCCAATTTTGCAAATCCGTAGCGCCCAAATCTATTTCAGAGCGCTGCAATACCGTCAGCCCTGAAGAGCGAATGAGCCCAGCCACTTCCACAAAGCGCTCAGGGTGGCGAGGCACAATGCACAACAATGGCTGTGAGATTGATATCGATGCTGATGGTAATGCTGATTCTTCGGCATGCATTTGCAGCATTGCTTGCCACGCCTCTAGAATGATCGCTTCTTCACCCTCACGGGTACTTGCGGCACATACCATCAAGCGATTATTTTTTTCTAAATGGGCATGCCATGCAAGACCACGTTCTAAGAGGATGGGGTTCAGCAGTACATCAAATTTAAGATTCCCAACGACCTCGCATTGCTTTACGCCCAGCGCCCGATATCGCCCCGCATCGAGTTCGGTCTGCGCCAAAATAGCGGTGAATGCCTGAAACAACGACCGGCCTGCAGCGCCAAAGCGAGCAACGCGGCGGGCACTGCGCTCGGATAAACGGGCATTGATTAAAAAAACCGGCAATTTCATTTCAGCAGCACGAAACACAATCGTTGGCCATGCCTCGGTTTCCATAAACAAACCTAGCGTGGGCTTCGCTGCTTTTAAAAACCGTTCAACCGACCAGCAGAGATCATAGGGCAAATACACTTGCTGCAAACGGCCCTGCGCTATGGCATCGGCAAAAATGGTGGCGCCAGTGCGCTTGCCATTGGGCGTCATGCACGTTAGCAAAATGGATTTACCCTGCTCTAAATAGGCCTCGATTAGGGGCTGGGCTGCTCTGGTTTCACCGACCGATACGGCATGTATCCAAATGGCTCCTTGCTGAACACGTAGACCAAAACCAAACCGCTCGGCAATCGATTGGCGGTAGCCAGGGTCTTTACGGCCACGCCACCATAGCCGCAGAAGCACGACCGGCAACAACACATGCCACCCCAGTTGGTAGCAGGCAAACCAGAACCAAGGACGATTGACTGTCGCTTGCGGCAATGCAGGCTCTGGGCTAGCTAGCGTCACTTTTTGAGGCGCTGAGCCAACTCGACTGCTTTACCTAGATAGCTGGATGGCGTCATTTCCAGTAAACGGGCTTTTGCATCATCTGGAATCGCCAAACCACGAATAAAGACCTGCAGATCCGCTTGATTAATGCCCTTGCCACGGGTTAATTCTTTTAACTGCTCGTAAGGATTTTCTATGCCATAGCGGCGCATCACGGTTTGCACTGGCTCGGCCAACACTTCCCAACATGCATCGAGATCGGCCGCAATCGCTGCGGCATTGACCTCAAGCTTGCCTATACCGCGCATGGCGCTGTCGTAAGCCAAAACACTATGTCCAAACGCAGGACCCAAATTACGCAATACGGTGGAGTCGGTTAAATCGCGCTGCCAGCGTGAGAGCGGTAACTTTTCAGCGAGGTGGCGCAGCAACGCATTGGCAACGCCCAGATTGCCTTCGGAGTTTTCAAAATCAATTGGGTTCACTTTGTGCGGCATGGTGGATGAACCAATTTCCCCGGCCTTAGTACGCTGCTTGAAATAACCCAAGGAAATGTATGCCCAAAAATCGCGATCCATGTCCAGCAAGATGGTATTGGCGCGTGCAATTGCATCAAACAATTCAGCCATGCCATCGTGTGGCTCAATCTGAATCGTATACGGATTAAATTGCAAGCCGAGGCGCTGCTCTACGACTTCGCGTGCAAACTGCTCCCAATCAAAATCGGGATAAGCCGATAGGTGTGCATTGTAGTTGCCGACCGCGCCATTCATTTTGCCGAGCAAAGGTACTGCTGCGATCGCAGCAATCGCGCGCTCCAGTCGTTTGGCAATATTGGCAATCTCTTTACCAAGCGTAGTAGGCGATGCTGGCTGGCCATGGGTCCGCGAGAGCATGGGTACACTCGCATTGGCCAGAGCTAATTCAGTTAAGGCATCGTGGATTTTGCGCAGCTGGGGTAACAAGACGGTATCGCGTGCGCCCCGCAGCATCAAGCCATGCGCGGTATTGTTGATGTCTTCCGAGGTACAGGCAAAGTGAATAAATTCACTTGCCTTGAGCAGATCAGGTCTACCCGATACTTTTTCTTTTAAGAAATATTCGACCGCCTTCACGTCGTGATTGGTCACTGCTTCGATTTCTTTAATACGCTGCGCATCGGCATCGGTAAATGCATTGGCCAAGGACAACAAGAAATCCGCATCGGCCTGCGAAATTCGCGGTACATCAGCAAGACCAGCAGAACCTAAAGCCAATAGCCAATGAATCTCTACAAAAACGCGCTGCTTCATGAACGCAGACTCGGACAACCAGGGTCGCAATGCATCCAGTTTGCTGGCGTACCGCCCATCCAGTGGGGATAGGGCATTTAAAGTACTAATCGGTTGGCTCACAGTCCTGCCTCTTTGGGGTGTAATCGATAAGAGCCTATTTTAAAGCGTTATTGGGTTCTCCCCGCTGTAGAGCTATACTCCATCGCTATGAAAATTATTGGATCTCTTACTAGCCCTTACGCCCGTAAAGTACGGATTGTCCTTGCCGAAAAGAAGATCGAGGCCGATTTCGTCCTCGAAAACGTCTGGGCCCCCGAAACGACCATTGGACAAACCAATCCCCTCGGTAAGATTCCCTGTCTGGTGATGGACGATGGTAGCGCCATCTTTGATTCACGGGTCATCGTGGAATACGTCGACACCTTAAGCCCCGTTGGCAAACTAATTCCGGCCGATGGCCGTGAGCGTGCGGCGGTTAAAACCTGGGAAGCCTTGGCGGACGGCATTTTGGATGCGGGCATTTTGGCAAGGCTTGAGGCAACCTGGCGACCAGCAGAGCAGCAGAGCCCAGCCTGGATTGAGCGCCAAATGAGCAAAATTGATGTGGCCCTGAAGAGTATGTCTAATGGTCTGGGTGAATCGAATTACTGCCACCACAACCAATTTGGCCTAGCTGATATTGCAGTCGGTTGCGCTTTGGGTTACCTGGATTTTCGCTTTCCCTCACTGGACTGGCGTGCGCCCTACCCGAACTTAGAGGCCCTCTACCAAGGGCTCATGCAGCGGCAGTCTTTTAAAGACACAGTCCCACCCGCAGCTTAGGGCTAAGACGCTCGGGGCGCTTATTCTGGGCTCGCGGAAATAATTCCGCCACCCAAGCAAATATCGCCGTCATACACCACAGCAGACTGACCGGGAGTAATTGCCCACTGGGACGCCTCAAATTGCAGAGTGAACCCTGTAGGCGCAGTTTGCAGGGCGCAATTGGCGTCCAGTTGGCGATAGCGTGTTTTGGCCCCGTAAGTACCTGCCACTGGCATTGCACCACTAATCCAGCTGGCATCCATTGCGTTTAAATGCAGGCTACTCAGCCAGGGATGCGTGTGGCCCTGAGCGATATACAAGGTATTGCTCGCCATGTCTTTGCGGGCGACGTACCATGCATCGCCGTTACCATCCTGGCTGCCGCCAATGCCAATGCCTTTGCGTTGACCGAGGGTAAAAAACGCCAAGCCCATGTGCTCACCAATGGTCTTGCCATCTGGGGTTTTAATGGGGCCTGGAGCAGTCGGTAGGTAGCGATTCAAAAATTCCCGAAACGGCCGCTCGCCAATAAAACAAATGCCGGTCGAATCTTTTTTACGTGCGTTTGGTAAACCAATTTGGTCAGCCAATTTGCGTACCTCGGTCTTGGCCATTTCGCCCAGCGGAAACATCACCTTGGCCAGTTGCTGCTGGGTCAGGCGGTGTAAAAAATAACTTTGATCCTTGCTGGCATCGAGTCCTTTTAGAAGCTGAACGCCCTCTGTAGCGTGCCTTGCCCGGGCGTAGTGTCCGGTGGCGATGGCGTCTGCACCCAAAGCCAGCGCGTGGTCTAAAAAGGCTTTAAATTTGATTTCGGCATTGCATAAGACATCGGGATTGGGGGTACGGCCGGCGCTGTATTCGCGTAAGAATTCAGCAAAAACCCGTTCCCGGTACTCCGCAGCAAAGTTCACCGCCTCTACGTCAATCCCAATCAGGTCCGCGACCGAGACCACATCCAGCCAATCTTGGCGGCTCGAGCAATACTCGCTGTTGTCATCGTCCTCCCAGTTTTTCATAAAAAGTCCAATAACTTCAAAGCCTTGCTGTTTTAAAAGCCAGGCCGTTACGGACGAATCCACGCCCCCAGACATCCCCACCACGATTTTTGAGGGCTGAGACAGCGGAATTGCGGAAGATTGAAGGTCGAGCATCGAAAAATGAGAGAATTACACTTAAGTTACCGGTTCCCCATTGTAAAAGTCTTACGTTGGACACACACCAATAAAAAGAAATTATGAATGCAATGGGTAAGTGAGCTCACAAGGCCAAGCTACTTTAACTAATACCGCTTTTCTAAATTATTTGCTTTCGGAGACATGCCATGCGCATTGGAGTGCCACTAGAAACTAGACCGGGGGAAACTCGGGTTGCAGCTACACCGGAGACGGTCAAAAAGCTGATCAGCCAAGGTCATCAATTCATTATTCAATCGGGTGCCGGTAACGGTGCCAGCGTCCCTGACTCAGCGTATGAAGCCGCTGGTGCCACCATCGGTAGCGCTGCCGACGCTTTTGCAGCCGAGATGGTGCTCAAGGTCCGTAGCCCCCAGGCCAACGAACTGAAGCAAATCAAATCCGGTACTGTGCTGATTGGCATGCTGGATCCATTTGATAACGAAGCGATTGCAGCCATGGCCAGCCAAGGCATTACCGCCTTTGCACTTGAGGCTGCGCCACGCACCACCCGCGCCCAAAGCATGGATGTATTGTCTTCTCAAGCCAACATTGCCGGCTACAAAGCCGTGATGATCGCCGCCAACGAGTACCAGCGCTTTATGCCAATGTTAATGACGGCTGCAGGTACTGTAAAAGCAGCACGCATACTCATTTTGGGTGCTGGTGTTGCCGGTTTGCAAGCCATTGCGACAGCAAAACGCTTAGGCGCCGTGATTGAAGCGTCTGATGTGCGCCCTGCTGCAAAAGAACAAATCGAATCGCTTGGCGCTAAGTTTGTTGATGTGCCTTACGAGACCGATGAAGAGCGCGAGATCGCCAAAGGCGTCGGTGGCTATGCGCGGCCAATGCCTGAGTCGTGGATGAAGCGCCAAGCTTCCTTGGTTGCTGAGCGCGCCATGCAAGCGGACATTGTGATTGCCACTGCCCTAATTCCGGGGCGCAAGCCTCCCGTCTTATTGCACAGCGAGACCGTAGCCAAGATGAAACCCGGTTCGGTAGTCATCGATTTGGCCGCTGGCCGTGGTGAAAACGGTTCTGGTAATTGCCCGCTCACTCGCGCAGACCAAATCGTCGATGCGAATGGCGTGAAGATCGTTGGTCATACGAATTTACCCAGCATGGTGGCAGCAGATGCGTCGGCACTTTATGCGCGCAACGTGCTGGACTTTATGAAGCTCATCATCAATAAAGAAGCGCAGCTCGCTATTCCTGCTGCTGCAGATGATGACATTGTTGCAGCCTGCCTCATGTGTCGTGATGGCCAAGCTGTCCGTAAAAATTAATTATTGAAGGAATGATCATGGATGCAGCTGCAATTCAAAGTATTCTTACGGTCCAAAACATCACGGTGTTCGTGCTGGCCATTTTTGTTGGCTACCACGTCGTTTGGAACGTCACTCCCGCATTGCATACACCCCTGATGGCGGTTACCAATGCGATTTCTGGAATCATCATCGTTGGCGCTTTGTTGCAAACCGAAGTCATCAACGGCGATGAAATCACCCTCACCAGCATGATTGGTGCGCTTGCTGTCTTCCTGGCCTCAATAAACATTTTTGGTGGCTTTATGGTCACCCGCCGCATGCTTGAAATGTTTAAAAAGAAGGCTCCTAAAAACGAAGCCGCTGGCACAAAGTAAGAGAACCACACCATGTCTAATATCACAGCGATTTCCTATCTCATCTCTTCGGTACTGTTTATCCTCGCGCTGCGGGGCTTATCGTCACCGACCACCTCCCGTCAAGGCAACGTATATGGAATGGTCGGCATGCTGCTGGCTGTTATCACTACATTCTTGATCCCCACATTTAAGCCTGTTTATTGGCTAATTGGCGTTGCCATTGTTGCTGGAGCGATCATCGGTTCGATTGCGGCTAAACGTGTGCAAATGACCAAGATGCCAGAGCTGGTTGCCTTAATGCACTCCTTTGTTGGTCTATCAGCAGTACTGATCGCGATTGCTGCGGTAATCAACCCAGCGCAAGACCACTCTGGCGCGCAGAAGATCGAACTCTTTATTGGTGCCTTCATTGGCGCAATTACCTTTACTGCATCGATCATTGCCTTTGGTAAGTTGTCGGGCAAAGTCAGCGGCAAGCCAGTGACTTTCTCTGGCCAGCATATGCTGAACTTGGTTCTTGCCGTATTGATGGTTGCCGGCGGCGTCGTTTATTTCTTGACTGACAGCCATGCTGCCTTCCTCGCGATGTGCGCAGTTGCATTGGTGCTGGGCGTCACTCTCATCATCCCAATTGGTGGTGCAGATATGCCAGTAGTGGTATCGATGCTTAATAGCTACTCCGGCTGGGCAGCAGCGGGTATTGGTTTTACCCTTAATAACCCAGTCTTGATCATTGCTGGTGCCTGCGTTGGCTCTTCGGGTGCGATTCTGTCTTACATCATGTGCAAGGCGATGAACCGCTCAATCATCGCAGTTTTGCTCGGCGGCTTTGGCGCTGAAGCAGCCGCTGGTGGTGACGATGATGGCGCTCCAAAGAACTACAAATCGGGCTCAGCTGAAGATGCGGCATTTTTAATGACTAATGCCGATACCGTCATCATTGTTCCGGGCTACGGTTTGGCAGTTGCGCGCGCGCAGCATGCACTTAAAGAGTTAACCGAGAAGTTGACGCACCACGGCGTAACGGTGAAGTATGCAATTCACCCGGTTGCCGGACGGATGCCAGGTCATATGAACGTCTTGCTAGCGGAAGCTGAAGTACCATACGACCAAGTATTTGAAATGGAAGACATCAACAGCGACTTTGGTCAAGCTGATGTGGTTCTGGTTCTAGGCGCAAATGACGTGGTTAACCCAGCAGCACGTACGCCGGGTAGCGCAATTTTCGGCATGCCTATTTTAGAAGCCTATAAAGCAAAGACCATTATTGTCAACAAACGCTCGATGGCTGCGGGTTACGCAGGCCTCGACAACGAACTCTTTTACATGGACAAAACCATGATGGTCTTCGGTGATGCGAAGAAGGTCATTGAAGATATGGTCAAAGCGGTTGAATAAACTGCCCTGACTTAGTCTACTTAGTCTGTCTACTAAAGCCACCTTCGGGTGGCTTTTTTATTACCCTGATTGCAATTAAATTAAGGCAAAGAAAAAGGGCAGCTAGGCTGCCCTTTTCAGTTCTAGCGAAGCCAGATCATTACATCATACCGCCCATACCGCCCATACCGCCGCCCATACCGCTCATATCGGGCATGCCGCCTGCACCGTCGTCTTTAGCTGACTCGCAGATTGCACAATCGGTTGTGAGGAGCAGTGCTGCAACAGAGGCTGCATTAACCAATGCAGTTTTAGTTACCTTGGTAGGGTCGATAACACCCTGAGCTACCAAATCGCCATACTCACTTGTAGCTGCGTTATAGCCGTTGTTGCCCTTGCTGGCCATGACTGCATTCACAACCACACTGGCTTCGTCGCCTGCGTTTGAAACGATGATGCGCAGTGGCTCTTCCATGGCGCGCAGAACGATACTGATACCAGCATCTTGATCTGAGTTATCGCCCTTGAGGCCCATGATGCCTTGCTTAGCACGAATCAAGGCTACGCCACCGCCAGGAACAATGCCTTCTTCCACTGCTGCACGGGTTGCATGCAGAGCGTCGTCAACACGTGCTTTTTTCTCTTTCATTTCGACTTCAGTAGCAGCGCCAACTCGAATCACTGCAACACCGCCTGCCAACTTGGCAACACGCTCTTGCAACTTTTCACGATCGTAGTCGCTGGTTGCTTCGTCGATTTGAACGCGAATGTTCTTCACGCGCGCCTCAATGGCTTTAGCATCGCCTGCACCGTCGATAATGATGGTGTTTTCTTTACCAATCTCTACGCGCTTGGCTTGACCCAAATGCTCCAAGGTGGTTTTCTCAAGAGTTAAGCCAATTTCTTCGGCAATCACTTGGCCACCAGTCAAAATAGCGATGTCTTCGAGCATGGCTTTACGGCGATCACCAAAACCAGGGGCCTTCACAGCACAGGTCTTAATAATGCCGCGGATGTTATTCACAACCAATGTAGCCAAGGCTTCACCTTCGACATCTTCTGCAACGATCATCAATGGACGACCGGACTTCGCTACTTGCTCGAGTACGGGCAGCAGATCACGAATGTTGCTGATCTTCTTGTCAAACAAGAGGATGTATGGGCTTTCCAAGACAGCCACTTGCTTCTCTGGCTGATTAATGAAATAAGGCGAGAGGTAGCCACGATCAAACTGCATGCCCTCTACGACTTCGAGTTCATCTTCGAGTGACTTGCCATCTTCAACGGTAATCACGCCTTCTTTACCCACTTTTTCCATGGCTTCGGCAATGCGCTGACCAATGCTGACATCGCTGTTAGCAGAGATCGAACCGACTTGAGCGATTTCTTTGGTGGTGGTGCATGGCTTGCTGATTTTTTTGAGTTCTTCTAAGGCTGCAGTCACTGCTTTATCAATACCGCGCTTTAGATCCATTGGATTATGACCAGCAACAACGTACTTCATGCCTTCGCGTACGATTGACTGTGCGAGTACGGTTGCGGTCGTTGTACCGTCACCAGCGATGTCAGCAGTTTTGGAAGCCACTTCCTTAACCATCTGTGCACCCATGTTCTGGAGCTTATCTTTCAGTTCGATTTCTTTCGCTACGCTCACACCATCTTTTGTGATGGTAGGGCCGCCGAACGAACGCTCGATCACGACGTTACGCCCCTTTGGTCCGAGGGTAACTTTTACTGCGTTGGCGAGGATATTGACACCCTCAACCATTTTGGTACGGGCGTTATCGCCAAATACGACGTCTTTTGCTGCCATGATTGAATTCCTTTCTTATGCTCTCGATTACTTCTGAACAACGGCCATGATGTCTTCTTCGCGCATGACGAGAAGCTCGTCTGCACCCACTTTGACGGTTTGTCCGGCATATTTACCAAACAACACACGGTCGCCTACTTTGACATCAGGGGCATTTAATTTGCCGCTGTCATCGCGCTTGCCTGGACCTACGGCT